>CAJTLR010000080.1 GCA_910577185.1 uncultured Acetatifactor sp. | reverse complement strand
TTTCAGGTTCATTCGGTGTCTTATGCGGCCTGGAACACTGGCAGATCATTGCCGCTGAGCTTCTAATGATGTTTCTTGCTTCGGCAGGCCTGCAGTATTTTTGCAAAGAGGAGGATGCAAAAAGAAATCATGAAAGAATTTATACTGATCGTTGATGATGATAAAGATATCTGTAAACTTTTGGGCATCTATCTGGGAAATGAGGGCTACCGCTACCTTGCCTGCGAAAATGCCAGAAAGGCTATGGATATACTGGAACACTATCAGGTAGATCTGATCCTTCTGGATGTGATGATGCCAGGAATTGACGGTATCAGCGCCTGCCTCAAAATCAGGGAAACGAACAAAATGCCAATTATCTTCATGTCAGCGAAGTCGGAAGATATGGATATCATACAGGGACTCACAGCCGGCGGTGATGATTATGTGACCAAGCCATTCAAACCCATTGAGCTTCTTACCCGCATCAAGGCCCAGCTCCGCCGCTATAAGCAGTACAATGAGACAAAAATACCCTCACATACGCTTCAGGCGGATGACCTGACGGTAGATACCAAAAGCCGCCAGGCCTGGGTAAGCGGGCGGGAAGTCCGGCTGACCCGCAAGGAATATGATATTCTGGAATATCTGCTGCGAAACCGGGGCCAGGTACTGACGATGTCCCAGATTTATGAAGCGGTGTGGCACGAAGAATTTTTTCACTCAGAAAATGCAGTGATGATGCATATTGCAAATCTGCGCAGCAAATTGAACTGGGACGGTGTGCATCCAGATTTTATTAGAACATGCTGGGGAAGGGGGTATCAGATATGACCGACTGGAAAATGATTCCTGACTATATCCTGATCAACAGCATTGTCATTGCCGGGACAATCCTGGTACTTTTTCTGGTTTACAGGAGATTGTCAGTATCTTTCAGGAAGCGCCTTACGGTATATTTTCTGAAAGCCGCCTGTCATTCCCTTGTTATCAGCCTGATTGTACTGGCTGCGGAATATCTGCTGTTTTATTATGGGCTGAGGGAATTTTTCTATCATCTGGGCTCACAGCATGGCGCTGCCGCCGAATATCTTCATACTGTACTAACAGCAGCGCCCCCTCTGGCATGCTTTGTGCTGTCTTTTTCTGTCAGGATCAACCGCAAAGTAAAGTACGTGGAGTATCTTTCCCAGGAAATCCAGCTAATCCGTGAGGAAGGCTTTGGAAGAACCATGGAACTGCAGGGCAGTGATGAAATTACAGAACTATGCGCCAGCATCAACGAGATGTCAGTCCAGCTCAGTGAAAAACAGGAACTGGAAAAGAAACAGCTGCAGAGCAAAAATGAACTGATCACCAATGTCTCCCATGACCTGCGCAGTCCCCTCACTTCCATTATCGGCTATGTGGATCTGCTAAAGCAGACGGGACCACAAGACCAGCAGCGGTTCGCTGAATATATTGAGGTGGTGGAACGCCGTCTGACGGGACTGAACGTGCTGATCAATGAACTGTTTGAATATACAAAACTAAACTCTGCCGAAAAAATCCCTGATATGGAGCAAATGGATGTAATAGGAATATTGCGCCACGTCCTTTATGAACATAAAGTGCTGATGGAGGCAAACGGACTGACACTTTCCTGGCAGATAAAAACAGAATCCTATACAGCCAACATCAATACACACCAAATGGTCCGGGTGTTCCAAAACCTGCTCGACAATGCCCGCAGATATGCCGACAAATCTGCTCCGGTAACAGTAACGGCAGAAACAGAGCCCACCGGCCAGCTCCATATCTGCATTGCAAACCAGGCAGCAGATACCAGCGGGCTGAACCCTGACCAAATGTTTGAACGCTTCTATCGCGGGGACCAGGCCAGGAGTGATACTCAAAGCTCCGGGCTTGGGCTGGCCATTGCAAAACGTATAGTGCAACTCCATGGAGGCCGGATCAGTGCTTCACTGCTGGGACAGACGCTATCCATCCATTTATTTCTCAAATGAATCAAACGAAGTTTCCTGCATTCCCGGCCCATGTCAGTCAATTGCCGTGACACTGTCCCCATGACATAAGGGAATCACACAGGGATGATACGGCCAGTGCGTCGGATGATTCTAATGCCCTGAAACTGTTCAAGAATGCACAGAGCGCAATGGCTGTGCCGGGTTCCTGTCTGAATGTGTTCACCGCCCTCATGTGTACACAATTACAGATTTGATATGAAAAACTGTGGAAGCAGGCGCACTGTCTGAAAAATATTTTGCCACCTCTTTCAAAATTATGTTTCTGAAATAATATACCCACAGTTTGCCTTATTAAAATATTCGATAGTTCTGGCGGGGTTATAAAAACATTCAAACAGTATTTTAATTCCAAAAGCATCAAAAATACATCCGAAAATCTCATTCCCAAAGCTGTATATGGGTGTTTGATTTAGAAACACGATCTCGTCTTTATAAAGACAGGGATTCCACCAATAGGATCTGAACTGCTCATCCATTTCACTGGCAGTAATTGCATTATGTTTTATCCTCTTAATTGTATCATTGAAAAGCTTGAAATGCTCCATAAAATGATTATTAAGGACGGTCATCGCCGGAATACCTATATTGGCATTCAAATGGTTATCTATTCTTTTTGATATTACACCTTCGGCATTATTGCAGAACTTAATCGCCAACCCTTCACCAGTAAATCTAAATATGTAATCCTCCAATAAACTAAAGTTTTGGGTAAAAGAATCATAACTGCCAATAAGTTTCTGAATTTGCAGATGGTGCATCTCATGAAGAATAATGTATGGCAATTCTTCAATTGTACAGATATCTTCAATACCAAACAAGTCTAAATGCAATGCATTTTCATATACATATCCAAAGGAAGGTCCAAAACTTAGCGTTGATATAATACTTGCATCATTTATACCAACTTCAATGGGGAATGCAGCAGAGAGCTTGTGCTGTAGATTTTGAATATTTTCCTCACAAAGAATATGCTTTACTTTTTCATACCGATTGTAGTATTTTTGTGGATTGGATGCACAGTCCAGCCACAGATTATGCTTATCTCTCAATGCACTTTTTCGTTCAACGCTTAAATCAGGAATATCCTTAAAATTAACTTTTTTAAGGTTCGAAAAATAAAATATAAGTGGTTCCACAGAGGCCAGACCATATCTCCCCACTTCGAACTGATAATCTTCATGATCGAAAATTTTTCTCAACAAGCCCTTGTTTGCAGGGTCTGTATTCATTTTTGTTAAATATTCAAGCATTATGGGGATACTTGATATTCGTAGTTCCAATCTTTGATTCCTCCTTCTAATCGTCAGAATAACCCTGTCCCATTTGCGTTCCAGTATGCTTCCAACTCTTCTGTCACCCCATTATTACATTTTCTCCCAAAAATTTCACCCAAAAATTATTTTCGAAAGATTTCAAATGTGCCGCCATTCACTCCTCCGCTATTTCAAAAGTTCCTCAAGGCTGTTCTTTTTCTTGAATACAGTTTCTTCAATAATATTAAATTTTGACCAGATTCTATCCTCAAAATGATATACGATAAAATCGTTCTCCCCACAGTCCACCAGCGGTATCATTCCTCTTTCCTTAAATGGAACATGAAGATCCTTCTCTGCATCAACAATCTCGTCATACGAAAGAACCCTGCTGTCGTCATCAAGAAAAACTGGCTCCTGTGCATTTGAAACGATCTTTAGAATAATTTCCGGGAGATGGTCTGTATAAATAGATGCAACCCTGTCCGTCTTTTCCTTATCCGGTTTAACGCCTGCCAGACTGCTTAAATATTCTTTTCCTGTCATCACTCCACTCCTCCTAACATCCTATCAAGTTTACTGTACGGGCTATCCGTTGCATGAACTCCCTGTTTATCATAATGAACCTCAGCATTAAGTGGTGTAATGTTGCCCGCCTCATTCATACCCCCCATACCCAGCGGCCGGATATGGTGAGCATCATAATCGCTTCCCGCCTTCCGGATCAGTTTATCATTCGCTGAATATACATCATGCTCATACTTAGGCCAAGGCCTTCCATTCATCTCCTCCCACTCATGCTTAAGCCGCGCTTTATTATCAGAGAACTCCTCACGCATCTTTGCATTCTCTTCCGGTGTTCTCTTCTTAAGATCAGATACCTGGGACGGCTTGTCCGGAATGGTATCAGGACATTCTGATTTCTCCTTTAAGTCTCTGAAATAATCCTGCAATACCTTTTCCAAATCTTCTTCAGGATTATCCATCTCCCCGGTCTCCATTTCACCAAGTTCTTCGAAAAGGCTGTCAAAAAGACTTCTCGCATCCTCCGGTAATATATTTCCCTCCGGTTTAATTTCCTTGAACCCGTCAGATTCAGGATTTTTCATCTCGGCAATTTCCTGACCACTTGAAATCTCACCCATTAAAACACCCCTCCTTCCTTTTTATATATTTCAGCAAAACGGCAGAACAGATCATTATACTCCGGATTTCTCAATGTCAGTTCATATACAAGCAATGCCATAACAAGGTCAATCTGTCTCCTTGAGTAGCCTGTAATATCTGGTGACAGTTTATCTGCAACCGAGTGAACCCACATGGAGAGATCACTGCATCCTCTTGACTCATCCACCGCTTTATCCGCATTCAGGAAATCATAGATCAGGGTCCTCAGGGATTTTACGGCACTTTCTTTCTCTGCATTTATGTAATTGACAAAATCACACTTTACAGCCGTATTCAGTTTTGATTTCAGAATCGTATCCTTTAATTTCCGGGCATCTACTCTGTCACCTTTTCTGTATATTTCTTTCGTCATGATACAGTTAAGCAAAGAATCTGAAATCTCATCAATATCTGTTCCTTTGTGCTTTTTATTGTCTCTTTTCTGACCGTGAACAGTCTCTCCCTGAATCTTATATTCATCAATCCTGCACAGAACCGGTTCAAGCCAGTCACTTTGCGATATGGCGGCAACACCTTTCTCAAGTTGCGCCAGTTCTGCTATCTGATTTTCTGAAAGTCCGGCTGATTTGCCTGCCAATTCCCGATCCGAATAATCAGGAAGCCTCAATATGATCTTTGTGCCGGTATTGCGAATAACCGACATATCCAGCAATCCCGGCGCCTGATCAACAATGATAAACCCCTCACCATAGGTTCTCATTTCTGCAATTGCATTTGCAATCATCTCCACAGATTTTCCTCTTAAATTTGATCCTTCCGAAGTCTGCTCTACCGAAGTCTGCCTTAATAAATGATGCGCCTCCTCAAGTACTGTAATGTGCTTTAATCTGGAATTTCTCTCGCCGGCATCCATACGGTATTCCTGTAACTTTAAAGTAATTAATCCCATAATGAAAGCTTTGGTTTCACCGGATCCAATTCTGCTCAAGTCTATGATAACATTTTCATCAAATAACTGTGTATCCGGAATTGCATTCGCTTTAAAAATCTGACCGTTTATGCCGTTGGTCAGGGATTTCAGTCTTGTAACCAGAGCCCCTGTATAATCCCCCTTATTGTCATCGGAATATGCGCTTGCGTGAATCACATTTTTTATTTCACGCAGAACATCCTCAAATGTGGGAAATAATTCGCTGTCATACTTGTTTACAGAATTCTCCAAATCCCATCCGGCATATATATAAGCACGCTCTATCGCTTCTTTTAAGATGGCCGGCATTGCCGCGTACATCGGCCAGCAAACATTAAAGATTTCAACCAGGCGGTCCATATGTTCCAGAACATGGATCGTCTCTGCCGGAAAACAAAAGGGATTGATGGACAGCATCAGAGAATCCTTAATGTTTGGATTCGTACCATAGGTAACGACATCCTCCCTTTGTCCAAGAATCTCCTTATACTCTCCTTTTGCCGGTTCTATGACAAGAAAATGAAATTCCTCCCTCTCAGCCCCCAGTTCAGTCAGCAATTTATAGATAGTATTTGATTTTCCGCTTCCTGTACTGCCGGAAACAAAGGTATGCATGGTCAGCTTGTCCATATCAAGGAAAAGCTTTTGCGCAGGGGTCCCATACTCTATTATTTTACCGATACCGACTCCCTCTTTTCCGACAGAAATATTATGTCCAAATTCCACATGTTCGTTGACCACCAATCCGTTCACCGAATTTCTTGGAGCGTCAACAAACAGAGACACCTCTTTCCCGCTCATCACAGATCCGGCAGACACGGGTAAAAGCTGTACATGAATCTCATTTGTTTTATCTGTTTCCATACGAAACTGCTTGAAAAAAACCGGCTGCACCATATTGCTGAGATACTTTTTCATCATGGATACATGGTGTGGAGCATTCCTTTCTGACCATGTATTTACCGCAATATTTTCATTGGAAGAATCTTTTCCCTGCTTTACGCTCTTATATACATTCGCCGCCAGAATACTGTTTTCCTCAAGGGGCGAAATAAAGTAAGCTCCCACATTAAACAATCCGTAATCCCGACACTCATTGATACGGGAGATTTGTTTCTCCAGCATACTCAGCAGGTCAACGATTTCACGATTTGTGTATTCTATCTGTAGGTTTTTACCCGCGTTTTCTGTCTTTTGCGTTCCCTGGGATTTCTGTTCACTTTCTCCCTTACTTTGCCCCACGATTTCATTCAGTCCATAGTTTTCAGAGTATGTATCCGCATAACCGGATCCCCTGGCCCTGGAAAGGTTTCCTCCGACTGAACCGGAAACTGACTTGGAAATGCCATCTATAACGGAATCCTGCCAGGAGCTTGACTGTCCCTCAGTACGGCTTTTTAAGGGCACTCCGTTTACTCCGGACATAATTGCCGTGGCAAGAGGAATAGATGCGCCCTCGGTAAATATGATACTTCCGACACACGCGGCATTGATCACAAGCTTAATAATAGCTCCCATTGGTATGGGTATGGAAGTCGATGTTGATTCGGAGCCACCGTCAGCATGGCTTTCCTGATGACTGGTTCCGCTCTGCTTTCCCAGCTGCACATTGATTCCCGCAGCAACAGATTCAAATGTATTATCCGTATGAGCCAGCGCATATCCTTTTGTTTTTCCGAGACTTTCCGTAACGCTGGCAGATATTCCTTTGGTTACACTGGAAAGCACCGAATTTCCGCTGGATTCATTGTAACTCCATACACTGCGCGCAAAAGGAGATAATGTGGAAAAGATATTTTGATATCCCTCCAAAAGCGCGTCGCTGTCTGCGCGCGAAACAGGATCAATAATAAAAACTGCCGTATATACCTTCTTTCGCATTGTAGAAAGAAATCTGTCCATAGCGTGTCCCTTTACTTCATCCTTATCATTTCTCGTAACAGACAGTCCGGAAACAGTGGAAATAGTTCTTTTCCGATTCTTGAAAAAGGTATTGTCTATTATAGCCTGAAACTGTTCTCCGTCCACTTCCTCTAATTTAGATCCGGGAAAATAGGCTGTAAATGTATTCAGTAACAGCCGCCCACACAATTCCAGATCTCTGTCCGGCGCATTCACAATACCCATATAAAAATTTATTATACCCGTTGCCCTGGATTCGACAATTACAGCAAGACTATTGCCCAGGGAAGTGGCAGTCGAAAATACAGTGGACATTCGATCGTTTATATCGGCTTCTTTTTCCACCTCAATTTGTTTAATCTTAAAGATGCGGGAATTTTTTACCACATCGTTCCTCTCGAGAGATTCCGTCGGATTCATAATGCTATAGGTATCTAATTCACTGTAATAATTTTTGTAAATGTTTTCCCGTATGCTCTCTAATGCAAAATCAAGCTCCGCATAATCGCGGGCATCAAGAATCTCGCTCTGATCTGTTTTTTTCATCTCATCGGCCATATTTTATCTCCTATATTTATCCTTGATACTTTTCAAACGAGACTTCACAATTTTTATTTTAGAGCTTTCCAAATCTCCCGGGTTGTTAAGTAGTTGTTTGTATAATGTCACCATTTCCCTGATGTTTGCAAAATCTTCCGCAGTAAATCTTTTTTCATCACTTTTCTGTCGGAGTATTTTTTTCCCTTGTACTACCGGAATACCTACAAAATTGACATATGGAATAATCCTTGCCGCCGCTTCAATTGCCGATTCATCTTCTGAGTCAAAAAAACCTATCTTTCTAACAGACAATCTATACCGCCCATAATAAAATTCTGCCAGCGTATACTTCGCTCTGGCCACCCCATTTCTAATAAGTCCTCTCAACAACTCTATTCCCTTTGTTTCGTCAATATATTTTTCAACATATAAATGACGATATGCTAACCAATAGGTACAATCCTCATCCCCCAGTTCATATCCTTTCACATCATATTCATAACTTTTTTCATCATCCCTAAATTCTTCTTTCCCATAAATATACGAAAGATAAAAGCACGCCTGCCCACTTCCTCCTTCTGCGGCACATGAAAGCCAATAAATTCCCTGATTATAGTCATGGCCGGAATACTCATCCTTTAGATAGCACTTACCAAGATAATACTGTGCATAAGTATACCCCTTCTGTGCCGGCTCCTCCAATAATTTTACAGCCTTGAATATACTACCATCATCGTATTCCGCAGCTCCCATTAGCGCCTTAGCTCCTAAGTGACCGTTTTGAGCGGCCATTTCATAATACTCAGCAGCTTTATCAAAATCATTGTTGTCAGAATAATACCCTGCCAGGGAATACATAGAATCCACATTACCAAGCGAAACGCTCTTTTCATAATATCTTACTGCTTTTATATTATCTTTCAAGGGGCTGTCATTTTTATAATAACAATCTCCTAAATAGTCATAAAGTTCTCCACTGTCAGGCAGATCATTTAATGCAGAATTTAGGACAGCCTCTGCCATCTTATACTTACCTGATTTAAGATAGCAATATCCCAACTCTGTTTTACACTCTTCTGCCCCCACCTCAATCGCTCTTTTGAAATACTCTGCTGCCTTTTCAAACTCATATTTCACCATATAAGTCATTGCAACCGCACCAAGTAAATCTGGTTCTTCCGGATATTCCCCTGACAATGAACGACAGATTTCCGCAGCTTTCTCTATATCCTGCTGTGTCCCCGTTCCTTTCAGGTAATACCAGGCCAGCGCTGCCTGTCCACCGACATCTGTGTCCGGAACCTTCTTCATATTTTCAAAAGCTTTATAATCATCCTGCGGCACACCTTTTCCTTCTTCATAGCATCTGGCAAGATAATAATAACAATCGGGATCCACTCTGGAACCAGCTTCGTAAACTTTAAATGCACTTGTGTAGTCTCCCTTTTTTTCATATGCAAATCCAAATTCCTTATATCCGTCGTACTCAGCGTCAACACATATTTTTAAGTGTTTTATAGCCTTATCCAGATTTCTTTCCACTCCCTGGCCATAAAGCAGACACCGTCCGGCAATATAATGCGCTTCATATCCATATGCCTCCGGAGCATCACATCCTTTTAATGCATATTCATATGCTTCTTTGTCGTCTCCTTCCAATCCCCATCCATAATAATGACATTGAGCCAGCCTGCTGCTCGCTTCTAAAAAACCGTCTTTTTCGCACTCCAGGAACAATTCAACTGCCTGTGCATCATTCTCTTCCACTCCCTTTCCGAAAAGATATAACTGTGCCATCTCAAATTTAGCTTCCATCGATTTCCCAGAAACCTTTTGAAAGCCGCGAAATGCAGCAGTATAATTTTTTTTATCCAAGTCATCATATGCCTGCTCCAGGATTTGTTCCCGGCGATTCCCCCGCTCTTCTTCACTATCGCCCTGAAAAGAAACCTTTGCTGCACCGGAATCATGCTGTACGCCGCTTTTGCTTAATTCCTCCATAAAAATAGCTTCGTCGTTTTTATCTCCCTTGAATTCAAAGGACAGATTATCAATCCCGGTGTTTGTGGCTTTTTCTATCTCCTCCACAAAACCCACCCATTCAAAAGAATCGTCATCCGACGGCCTGAACCAACTGCGTATGGGAAGATCTGCAATAAAATCTGTCTTATCTTCATTAAATTTTTTCCCATCGATGCTGATAAAAAGATGCGTAAAATCAGAGCCTTTCATATACATTACCGTAACAGTCTTCATAACCGGCCTCCTTATCAATGTCTTGTACAATCAGATTACTTCTGGCAAAATCTTTATTCGAAAATGGGCTGCCTATAAAACCTCTACATCGTTACCCTGACTTCTAAGCCACATTTCAATGCCTTTACCAAAAACTTCCGCAGTAATAGTGTGAACACCATTATTCTCATCTATTATTTTAGCAGTGGGCAATCTGTCTAATACCGCATCTATATCTAATCCGGAATACTTGAAAGTGACCTTCCGCAGTTTCCCGCCATACATGAATTGAACACGTTTTCTAAACTCACCTTCTTCAAACCGACTGTTATACGGAATGTGGAACCTTTCCTCCGATACCTTCATCGATCTGATGCGGTCAATTCGATAAATTGTCGGGAAAGAATCATTCAGCACATCAAAGCCTTTTCGTACCTCCTGATCATCGATAAAAGCTGTCAGATAGAAATAATATTCTGAAAACATAATTGCAACCGGCTTTACCTTGCGGTGAACAGTTTCTTTATCCTTAAGCCTATAATAATCAATTTCGATATACCTGCTCTCCTGGATAGCCTGTCCCAAGTCCCACATCTGATCAATGAACTTTGTCTTATGCCTCGGCTCGACATAGTGGAACTCTTCGTTACTGATCAGATCTCTTATACGCTTCTGGTTTGCCTTCGGAATGCAACAAGTAACAAGTTTGTCAAGCATCCCTGCCATTTGATCTTTCGTGAACGCCCTGCTGTCAAGAAGGATCTTGCATAAAGCCAACACTTCGCTGTTCTTCAAACATATCTTGTAAGGTTCCTCCAAACGGTATCCCTTCGCCATCCTGTCATATACGATTGAATTGACAACGCCCGTGCGTTCTGAATCATTATCCAGATAATTTCTAATGTGGTCAATGTCACGCTGTATACTCCGCTCATTAACATTATACCTTGCCGCCTCTTCTGCCTTGTTCACAACATAACCTTCAGATAACTTGGTATAAATCTGTAAAACCCGGACTATCTGGTCGCCTTTCATATCTTCTCTCATACTGCCTCCCATGTCATAAGCACATTATAGCAAGCCAGAAGGACATATTATGTCACTCCCATTATATTTTTCATAATCTTTCACTAATTCCGATAAATACCTTTGGTAATCCGTTCATCCCCCTTATGAATACTTACTGCCATTAGTATTTTATTTGCAACTTGTACCACTGATTATATTGAAATAACCTCATTTTGTCAATTAGCTTACCCCATATAGATATTTCCTATTTTAATATATTATCACATAAAATAAACAGAGGGGTAATGACATGGATTATAAAAAATTAGGGAAACGAATACGTGAACAACGTAAAAAATTAAATCTTACACAGGCCGAACTTGCAGAGGCAATTGATATATCAGACACTTACATGGGTGCCATTGAGCGCGGTGAACGCAGCCTTACACTGGATACGCTGGTACGGCTTGTCAATAGGCTTGGCGTCACTGTGGATTACATGCTGGCTGATTCCGTGTCAGACAGCGACCCCAATATCCTGGCCCAATTCAGGCAGATCACGGACAACCAGCCTTTAGAGCGTAAACAGCTGGCTATAAAAGTGCTCCGCACTATCTTTTCTCATTTTGATGAGGAAGAAAACAGAGAGTCATTCTAACTTGACTTTTCCGTTCCGTAAATCCCTGATAGCCTCCACATCATCAAGAAGCCGTTTCACAGCCAGACTGACCAGTAAGTCAGCAGATAAACTATATTCCACAGAAAGCGTATGCAATCTGTCATACAACATGGGATCACTAAACTGAATCGTTATTATTTCCATATTGTTTCTATCCTTTCTTTTATTCCATGAGCCTTTTTCTATAAGCCGGCAATTACACTTTGGATACTGCTTCCTGCACTGGCAGCGTCCCGTCTCAGGGACTGTAAAATTCTCCCGTCCTGCCCAAAACATAACCTTCAAATAACTTGGTATAAATATGTAAATTGGCCTGTCTGCCCGCCTTTCATATTCCATACTTTCTATGTCATGAACACATTATAGCAAATCAGGAGAACATATTATGTCACTCTCGTTCTGTTTTTCACTTTTTTCGCTATGTCCAATCAAATACCTCGCGGCAGTCGCCAAATGTCTGCAGCCAGCCGCACCATCATCCATAAAAGCCCGGGGTGGTTTTGATGATGCACACAAACCGCAAGAACATGCGGTTTGGCGCACTGCTGTCCCGGTTTTTGTGCAAGGGAAGCACAAAAACACTTCGCGGTGCCGTAATGGTGCAGGGGCTTTCATAGTAAAACGCATACCAATATACACACCCGAAAAAAGAACTCCGGCGTTTATCGTCGGAGTTCTACTACAAAATCTTTTTATTACTTCTTTCTGTCATTCCAGACAGATGCCAGAATGTCTTTCAGGACAAGAAAGGCATCCAGCTCATTGTAGCCATATTTCTTTTTCAGGTCACACAGCAGCTTTTCCAGTTCTGTCCTATATTCCGCCGTGTCAACCTCCTTTTGGTAGCGGACAAGCACCGGATACTTTTTGCCCCATACTTTTGTCCAGTCAACCTTATCCGATACTTCCTGGCTGGTCTTGTCAATTACTTCCTGGATTTCTTTTATGCCGATATCAAATTCAACCAGTTCGTCCAGCGACAGTCCGTACAGAACGGCAAGTTTTTTTGACTGACAGATATCCGGCAGCGTCTCATCTGTCTCCCATTTTGAGACGGTCTGCCTGCTTATCCCCAGCTTTTCGGCAACCTCTTCCTGTGACATTCCTTTTTTCTTACGGGCGTGAAATAAACTATTTCCCAGACTCATATAATGTGACCTCCTTTTTTTAATGGTCCTCATTATAATATTTTGCCGGCGGGGATACTACCAGCCCAGGCATTCACTTCCGCACGTTTTATTAACATCCGGCATCGTATCCCGCTCCCTTTTGTGGTGATCCTTTTCCATAACAAAATTTGTGAGAGAAATCCCCTGCCTGATAACCTGCTGTTCCTTTACAACCCTGTATCCTCTGGAAAGAAAAAAGGGCTTCGCGGTAATGGATGCATGCACTGTTATGTTATCCCCAGCAACCTTCTGTTCCAGTTCATCACAAAGTGCAGTGGCAATTCCCCGGTTTTGATAATCTTTATGGACGTACAGCCGGTCAAAACAGCCTCCTTCGGCCATATCGGCAAACCCGACTATCCTGTCTTTCTCCACGGCAACCACTGTATCATGTTCAGCCAGTGTCCTGCCCCATCTTTCAAGATCGGCACTGCCCGCAGTCCATGCGTCCAGCTGCTCCTTCGTATAGTCTTTCGCATTCACAGCGTGGACCGTCTCACAAAACAATTCTGCCAGCGCCTTACAGTCTGCCGGCTCATATCTTCTGATGCACAGCATATTCTACCTCCCCGGAATTTACCCTCCGTGGATCAGGGGACCCACGGAGCATACTTCTTTCAGAACAGTTCATCCAGTAAAATATAGTATCGTATTTTCTCCCAGTCAGGCCGGATACCCAGTTCGCGGAATAAAAGTAAATCATCATATTCCTGGCAGGCACTATTTCCCCGGCTCTTGTATCTTCCGCCATAGTTATGTGATATGCTTCGGTAGCACAGCGCGATATCGCACCATTTATCTGCCATGCCCGCTCTGCCCAGGTCTATATATCCGCTCACCCTGCCATTTCGGCCAAATATATTGGGAAGGCAGAAGTCTCCATGGGATAGAACCAATTCCTCATCCGGCTTGTTTTCATAGAGCCATTGCAGCAGTGCCGCAGGATCCCGGAAGCCGTTCTCCCCAAATGTATCCGGTTCCACATTGTCCATGTCCACCAGACCGTTCTCTATGTTGCGGGCGGCCTGGGCAAGTTTGTGCGAAAGGCTCTGGTCGGAGGGGCAGTCCGAAATGTCCACACTCCACAGCCTTTTGAGGCCTTCTGCCAGCAGTCTGCATAAAACAGTCTGATTTTCCATGTATTCAGGCGCACAAGCCATTTGCCCCTCACATTTGCCCATGAGCAGATATGATCTGCCCCCGGATACCTCATGTGCATATATATGCGGAACCGGAAGTCTGTCCTGCAGATAGCGCAGCATGCCGTATTCGTTTTCTGACTCCGGATTCCAGTCCTGCACCTTTAGAATCTTATCTTTAAAAACCAGGACCGATGCTCCGGACATTCCGATATCATCTGTCTCATAATCTTCTCCCGGCATCAAATCACGTATGCTTTCAGGTAAAAACATTACATCCTCCCTTCCTGTCCGGCCGGGCCTGCCGGCCCGGATAATCAGATACAGCTCCATGATCATCCCCTGCGGATTTCGGTCAGGCGGATGATATCATCATACACGCCATCCTGATCTTCCAGGTCTATCATCAGCCATCTCTGCCCGTTTCCTTCTCTTGTCTGATGATAAATTTCCTGCAATTGAGGGGTACAGTCCGGCAGCATTGCCTCCACGGCATCCTTTTCCTTTTTTCCCACCACGACCATCACTGTAAAATAGCCTTCCCTGGGGTACAGGGTACACAGCGTTTTTCCGGCTTTTTTATACTTTATGTTCCAGCCGGGCTCCATGCTGCAGGAACTAAATTCTATTTTCTCCGTACACTGATACTTTTTCCTGATCTGTTCACAAAACTGTGCAAAAACCGGATTTCCCACATATTCGCCCACCTGCTCCAGCGTAGGACAGACACTTTTATCCTGCAAATTCACCATTTTTCCTCACTTTTTTCTGAATATTGTCCTCATTGTCCGATGGATGTTTTCCTATGGACATACATTCTTGCCTTCTCCGGTTCACCATCCCCCTGAACCATACACAGAAATTCCCATCCGTAACGTTCGTAAAACGAAGTATGATCCGTGACAAGATAAAGGGTATCCACTCCTTTTTCTTCCATATCCCGGCAGACAAAGTTCAGCAGCTTTCCCGCAATGCCCCGGCAGCGGTATTCTTCTTCCACATATACTGCGCACACATTGGGGGTAAGATCTTTCCGGTCATGAAAATCATTCTCAATTACCCCCAGTCCCCCCACAATCCGTCCTTCCACCATGGCCAGGTACCACTGGGGTATTTCTTTTTTATTCCGAATGCACATATCCATACTCTCTGCATAGGCTTCCAGGGGAATTCCCCATTTTTGGTGAAACCATTCCGCAGCCTCTTGTATCAGCCCGGCATTTTCCCTTAATTTTATAATATGAACCATTGCGCCTCCTACTCCTTTTCCGTTTTGCCGGCTTTTCCATCCCAGCATTACAACACACATTCCAGCTGGCAGTCGTATGGTTCGGCTTCCACATGCTTTTGTTGATATTCCCTGGCTTCCACACAGCCCATGGTTCTGTAAAAAGCCTGGCTTTCCACGGCGGAATGTGCGGATATATACAGTTTTTTTGCCCCCCTGCCCGCAGCCCACTCCTTTGCCGCAAGAAAAAGTTTCTTTCCGATGCCCCGTCCACGCATATCTTCCGACACATGGATACTTGACAAATCCAGGTAATCCCCTTCCCGTCCCATCAGATCAGGCTCAACGGACACAAATCCCTTCAGCCGGCCGGCCGCAAACGCGGCGTACACAAAACCCCCTGCCGAAACCGTATGTCTCAGGCAGTCCACCAGTATTTTGTAATCGGCTTCCGACCACTCGTCCACAAAGGGATCATCCCTGATTACCCATTTATCATTATCCCTTCTCCAACATTTCGTGACATTCTGATGACGGATAAAATCCCGGAACAATTCTCTGCAGATTTCATCCTCATTCAATTTCCTATATTGCTCCATCACAAGATCCCTCCCCGAATATTCCTGTCTGCCCGGAATGTGTCTGAAAATTCATTTCCGCCGTCTGTGCGCCCCATTTTGCAGTATATCCGTCCCTCATTCAGGGAATGCAGCAGCTACGTCTCCCTGGCCGGGGTCCCAGCTCCTGCAAACCGTGACACACAGCTGCCAGAATGCAATGATCAGACACGCTCCGGATGCTTCCAGACAAATTGTATAAACATACGGCCCACTCCAGTCCGTAAAACCATACCTCAGATACATTTTCATCTGTCCAAAGCCGGATAACGAAAAAGACTCTCCTCAGTATCGCTGAAAAAGAGTCCCTTCCATGTACCAACTATGCCGGCGACCGGACTTGAACCGGTACGGGATTTAACTCCCGATGGATTTTAAGTCCATTGCGTCTGCCTATTCCGCCACGCCGGCAGGCAATAAATTTACCGGAAAATGGATGGAGGTGGATTCGAACCACCGAAGCAATTTGCAGCAGATTTACAGTCTGTCCCCTTTGGCCACTCGGGAATCCATCCATATAAGGCATTCACTGCCCTGACACTATAAAGTTATATCACAAAACTGCACGGATTGCAAGAATTATTTCTAAATCTGCAACAT
>CAJTLR010000079.1 GCA_910577185.1 uncultured Acetatifactor sp. | reverse complement strand
GTGGATGCCGCGCAGACACAAACTTGGGATTGAAAATTTTCAATTTTCAATCTTGTCCCCCTATCCCGGTTTCCTCCCGCATCCCGCGGAAATCCCCTCCGGGGCAGTTTCTTTCCCTGCCGCCCCGGGGGCATTTCCTCCGGTGCACAGCCTGCCCGTTTTCACGGAATCAGACCGTCAGAATCTCCGGTTCGCCATCCGTTATCAGAATGGTGTTCTCATAATGTGCCGACAGGGAGCCATCCTCCGTCACCACAGTCCAGTTATCTTCCAGCCATTCCACATCTGCCCTCCCCATGTTGATCATGGGCTCTATGGCAAGTGTCATACCCGGCCTGAGTTTTGGTCCCCTCTTTATCTGCGCATAATTGGGCACCTGGGGATCCTCATGAAGCTTTGTCCCCACCCCGTGTCCCACCAGTTCCCGGACAATACCGTAATGATAGGGCTTCACATAGGATGCGATGGCATTGGAAATATCAAAAAGATGATTTCCGGCCTTTGCCATCTTTATACCCGCAAAAAAGCTTTCCCTGGTCACATCAATAAGTTTCTGCGCCTGGGGACTGATCTTTCCCACCCCGTGCGTTCTGGCCATATCGGAATGGTACCCATTGTAAATCAACCCGGCATCCAGACTGACAATGTCACCTTCCTGCAGGATGTGGCGCTTATTGGGGATGCCGTGCACCACTTCGTCGTTTACGGACACACAGATACTTGCGGGATACCCGTTATAATGGAGAAAATTCGGAATACCGCCCAGCTTGCGGATCAGGGTATCACCCTTGATGTCAATCTCCCTGGTGGATATTCCCGGACGTATGAACTCTTCCAGCTCCTTATGTACAATAGCAAGCAATCTGCAGGATTCCCGGATACACTTAATCTGTTCCTCTGTCTTAATTATAATCGCCATGGCACAGTTCCCTACTCTAAAATAGCCGTGACCGCATGAAATACATCCTGCATATTTTTGGTTCCGTCCACCGTCTTCATGATTCCCTTGCCGGTATAGTACTCAATCAGCGGCTGGGTCTGGTCATGATAAACCTTCAGGCGGTTCTGCACCGTCTCCGGCCTGTCATCATCCCTGAGCACCAGTTCGCTGCCGCAGTCATCACACACGCCTTCCTTCCTGGGCGGTATATGCTCAATATGGTATGTGGCGCCGCATTTCAGGCAGGCACGTCTGCCGGACATTCTCTTTACGATATTTTCGTCCGGAACATCCACGTCAATGGCAAAGTCGATCTTCTCACCCAGTTTTTCCAGTGCCTCGTCCAGCACTTCCGCCTGGGGAATCGTCCTGGGAAATCCATCCAGCACATAACCGTTTTTGCAGTCTTCCTGGGCAACCCTGTCCAGCAGGATCTTTACGGTCAGTTCATCCGGAACCAGCAGCCCCTGGTCCATATACTGCTTTGCTTCCCTGCCCAGTTCCGTTCCGTTTTTGATATTTGCGCGGAAAATATCCCCTGTGGACACATGGGGAATCCCGTACTTTTCAGCTATCATTTTTGCCTGGGTTCCTTTACCCGCGCCAGGCGCGCCCAACATGACAATTTTCATTTCATACCCTCCTACCAGAGTTTATTTTACCTGTTTTCCGAAAACTTTGCAATATCTTTCCGCAATATTTTGAAAGGAGCTTCCCCAATCCACGGGGAAGCTCCTCTCAGCTTCGTCTCCCACATCAGATGGCCGGGCTGCAGGCATTTTTATTTCTCCAAAAAGCCCTTGTAATTCCGGACAAGCATCTGTGATTCCACCTGCTTCATGGTCTCCAGCACCACGCTGACAATAATGATAAGGCTGGTGCCGGCAAAGGATACGCTTGCATTAAACACACCGCTGAAGAGGTAAGGCAGCGCTGCCACAATGGTCAGTCCCACGGCGCCGATAAACACGATATAATTCAGAACCTTGTTCAGATAGTCGCTGGTAGGTTTTCCAGGCCTGATACCCGGGATAAAGCCTCCCTGCTTTTTCATGTTGTCGGCAATCATCAGCGGATTAAAAGTAATGGATGTGTAAAAATAAGCGAAGAAAATAATCAGTGCAATATAAACAAGCAGTCCCACAGTATATCTCAGCATTTCCGGCCTGCACCAGTAACCGGAATTCATATACTTCAGAATTTCACCCCAGACACCGTCACCGGAATATCCTGCAAAGGATGAGATGATGCCGGGCAGCTGAAGCAGGGACTGTGCAAAGATAACGGGGATAACTCCTGCCGTATTGACTTTCAGCGGAATATTGGAAGTCTGTCCGCCCACCATTTTTCTTCCCTGCACCTTGTTGGCATACTGGACGGGAATCCGGCGCACGCCATCGTTTAAGATGATAACCAGCACCACCATGGCGATAATCACCGCAAAGATGATCACCACTGCCAGAACTGCCGTGGCAGGTGCCTTTCCGAATACAAACTGCTCAAACAGATTGCCCAGATCCTCGGGAAGCCTGGAAATAATGTTGATCACCAGGACTATGGAGATACCGTTTCCAATACCGTTTTCGGTAATTCTCTCACCGATCCACATCAGGAACGCACTGCCCGCAGTAAGGGTTGCCACTGCGCAGATTACATTCAGTGCATTATACTGGAGCAGATACCCCTGTCTGCCGAAGGCAATCGCCATGGCCGAAGACTGGATCAGGGCCAGTCCCACCGTCACATACCTTGTGATCGATGCAATCTTCTTCCTTCCGTCTTCGCCGTCACGCTGCATTTCCTCCAGTTTGGGGATGGCAATGGTGAGCAGCTGCATGATGATGGATGAAGTAATATAGGGATTGATACCCAGCGCCAAAATTGACATATTGATGAAAGAACCGCCCGTTATAGCATCAAAAAAGCTGAAAGCACCATCAGACTGGGATGCAAACCAGCTTTTGAAGTACTCTCCGTTTACACCCGGCACAGGCAGCTGTGATCCGATACGGATCACAACTAACATGGCGAAGGTAAATAAAATCTTGTTTCTGAGATCTTTCACTTTAAATGCGTTTTTCAGAGTTGTAAGCATTACATCACCTCTGCTGTTCCACCAAGCGCCTCAATTTTTTTCTTTGCAGATGCACTGTATGCGTCTACCCTGACATTGAGCTTTTTGGTAAGTTCTCCCTTTCCGAGCAACTTTACACCATCCCTGGGATTCTTGATGATCCCTGTTTCGATCAGTGTGTCCACATCTACTGTTGCTCCATCCTCAAAACGCTCAAGGACACTGATATTCACGGCAACGATATCCTTTGTATTCCTATTGGTAAAGCCCCTCTTGGGAATGCGTCTGTACAAAGGCATCTGACCACCTTCAAAACCAATCCTGGGAGCTCCGGAACGGGCTTTCTGCCCCTTATGTCCCTTGCCAGCAGTCTTGCCGTTACCTGAGCCGTGTCCGCGGCCCCTTCTGAAATCATTGCTGTGCTTGGAACCTTCCGCAGGTCTTAAATTGGATAATTCCATCTCTGACACCTCCTTTTCGATTATGCTTCTTCCACTTTCAACAAATGGCCAACCAGACGAATCTGTCCTCTTGTCGCAGCATTGTCAGGAAGTATTACGGTCTTTCCTATCTTGCGGAGTCCCATTGATTCAATGATTGCCCTGTTCTTCGGTACAGCGCCAATGGTGGACTTTACCAAAGTAATCTTTAACTTCTTATCTTCCATTCCTGATCTCCTCTCCTGCGTGAAATCTGGATTCCTTTCACGCAATAACTTCCTCTACGGATTTTCCGCGGCTCTTTGCCACTTCCTCGGGGGACTTCAGCTGGCTCAGGCCGGTGATTGTCGCAAGGACTACATTCTGCTTATTGTTTGATCCAAGGGATTTGGTACGGATATTCTTGATGCCTGCAAGCTCGCAAACCACACGGGCAGGGCCGCCTGCAATGATACCGGTACCTTCCGGAGCCTTCTTCAGCAAAACGTTCGCGGAACCATATTTACCAATGAAATCATGTGTAATGGAATTATTCTCATCCAATGCAATTTTGACAAGATGCTTCATTGCATCTTCTTTTCCCTTGCGGATAGCTTCGGGAATTTCTACCGCTTTGCCAAGTCCTGCACCGACATGGCCGTTGCCATCGCCCACTACCACCAGGGCTGTGAAACGCATATTGCGTCCGCCCTTTACGGTCTTGGTTACACGCTTGATGGCTACAACCTTATCGGTCAACTCAAACTGGCTTGCATCTATGATCGTGTGTTTCATTGTGTATTCCTCTTCCTTTCCTAGAATTCCAGTCCAGCTTCTCTGGCTGCGTCAGCTAATGCTGCTACTTTACCATGATATATATAGCCGCCTCTGTCAAAGACAACTTTTTTGATGCCTTTTTCTACTGCCCTCTTACCGATGACAGTTCCCAGATATGCTGCCGCATCAACGTTATTGGTCTTGCCCAGTTCTGCCCTGACTGCGCTTTCAAGAGTGGAAGCGGATACTAATGTATTCCCAACAGTATCATCGATAATTTGAGCATACATATGATTATTGCTTCTGAATACTGCAAGACGGGGTCTTTCTGCAGTACCACTGAAGCGGTTACGAATTCTCATGTGCTTTTTGACACGAACTTCATTTCTTGATTTCTTGTTAACCATCTTCATACTCTCCTTATCTGCTATTTCTTACCAGTCTTACCAACTTTACGTCTGATTGTCTCGTCAGCGTATTTGATACCCTTGCCCTTGTAAGGCTCAGGTCTTCTCTTATCTCTGATTTCAGCTGCGAATTGGCCAACTTTTTCTTTGTCAATCCCCTTGACGATGATCACATTCTGGCCTTCCACGGTTGTCTCAATGCCTTCCGGATCTTCCATTTCAACGGGATGAGAGTATCCAAGGTTCAGTGTCAGCTTCTTTCCTGCCTTTGCGGCCCTGTAACCGACACCGTTTACCTCCAGTTTCTTCTGATAACCTTCCGTAACACCCACAACCATATTGTTGATCAGGGTTCTTGTCAGACCGTGGAGGGACTTCATCTTCTTCAGGTCATTCGGTCTGCTTACCAAAATATGCCCGCCCTCCATTTTAATTTCCATCTCTGCAGGCAGCACTCTCTCCAGTGTTCCCTTAGAACCTTTGACGGTCACTTTATTATTTTCTGCAATCTCCACAGTCACACCTGCAGGAATTGCGATTGGCATTCTACCTATACGTGACATGCCCGTACCTCCTGATTTATTCTGAATCTTTTTAACAACCTTCCTGCCGCCGCGGGAATCTGTCCAGATTCCCGTAAGGATGAAACATAGATCTTAGGCGGCGTAATTTGACGCCTTAGATTTTCTTTTCATCCTATTACCACACAAATGCCAGAACTTCGCCGCCAACCTGCAGTTCGCGTGCCTTCTTGTCTGTTACTACACCCTGGTTGGTGGAAAGAATGGCGATTCCCAGACCACCGAGTACCCTGGGCAGCTCATCCTTGCCAGCATAAACGCGCAGGCCGGGCTTGGAAATTCTCTTGATGCCGGAAATGATCTTCTCGTTCTTGTCAGCGCCGTACTTCAGGGTCACATGAATGGACTTGAAGTTTCCATCATCAATTACGTCATATTTGGTGATATATCCCTCATCGTAAAGAATCTGTGCGATAGCCAGTTTCATTTTGGAAGCGGGGATATCAACTGTGTCATGCTTGGCCATATTTGCATTACGGATTCTTGTAAGCATATCCGCAATAGGATCATTCATTGTCATAATTTTTTCCTCCTTCCTACCAGCTTGCCTTCTTG
This sequence comes from uncultured Acetatifactor sp., assembly GCA_910577185.1. Taxonomy (GTDB): domain Bacteria; phylum Bacillota; class Clostridia; order Lachnospirales; family Lachnospiraceae; genus Acetatifactor. The sequence goes on along the minus strand of CAJTLR010000079.1, from coordinate 10,931 downwards.
ACGCCGGGGATCTGTCCCTTATATGCCAATTCGCGGAAGCAAACTCTGCAAATACCATATTTTCTCAAATATGCGTGGGGACGACCGCAAATCTTGCAGCGTGTGTAGGCCTGGGTAGAAAATCTGGGCTTGCGCTGCTGTTTTATTTTCAGTGATGTCTTTGCCATGAAAAATTTACCTCCTTATTGTTTTGCGAAAGGCATGTTGAACAATGTCAGCAGCTCGCGTGCTTCTTCATCCGTCCTGGCGGTGGTTACAATGATAACGTCCATACCCCTTGTCTTGTCGATCTTGTCATACTCGATCTCGGGGAAAATGAACTGCTCCTTGATTCCCAGGGCATAATTTCCCCTGCCGTCGAAGGCATTGGGATTCACACCCCTGAAGTCACGCACACGGGGCAGTGCCAGATTCACCAGACGGTCAAGGAACTCGTACATCTTCTCTCCGCGGAGAGTGGTCTTGCAGCCAATGTTCATACCCTCACGGATCTTGAAATTTGCCACTGACTTTTTCGCCTTGGTGAGGATTGCTTTCTGGCCGGTGATAGTCTCCATATCGGACACGGCATTCTCAAGCACCTTGGGATTATCCTTGGCTTCTCCGATCCCCATGTTGATCACAATTTTATCGAGCTTCGGAACCTGCATGACGTTCTTATATCCGAACTTCTTCATCATGGCGTCCACGATTGTCTCGTTATAAAAGTCCTTTAATCTTGCCACTTTCTCTTACTCCTTCCCAACTGTGGTCTCTACAGTTTTCGATCAGTCAATCACTTCGCCGGTTGCCTTGGCGAAACGAACCTTCTTGTCTCCCTCCATCTTAAAGCCGACCCTGGTCGGTTTTCCCTTGAAGACAAGCATTACATTTGAGATATCAATAGGAGCTTCCCTCTGAATAATACCGCCGTTAGGATTTGCCTGGGAAGGTTTTGCATGCTTTGTGATCATGTTGACGCCTTCCACTGTCACCCTGTGCTTTTTCATATCAACGGAAATGACTTTTCCCTCTGCATTACAGTCTTTTCCGGCAATTACCTTCACGGTATCGCCCTTCTTAATCTTCATCGCTGACATATGGCACCTCCTTATAATACTTCCGGAGCAAGAGACACAATCTTCATGAACTGTTTCTCACGAAGCTCCCTCGCCACCGGCCCAAAAATACGGGTTCCCCTGGGTGTCTTGTCGTCCTTGATGATCACTGCTGCGTTTTCATCAAACCTGATGTAGGAACCGTCCTTGCGGCGGGTCTCCTTAACGGTGCGGACGACTACCGCCTTAACCACATCACCCTTCTTCACAACACCGCCGGGTGTTGCATCTTTCACAGTAGCAACGATCACATCACCAATGTGTGCATATCTTCTTGTAGAGCCACCCATAACGCGGATGCAGAGTAATTCTTTCGCACCGGTGTTATCGGCAACTTTCAGTCTTGTTTCCTGCTGAACCATGATTTTCCTCCAATCCTCGCGTTATTTCGCTTTCTCAATGATCTCCACAAGTCTCCATCTCTTGTCCTTGGACAGAGGCCTTGTCTCCATAACCTTTACGGTATCCCCGATATTGCACTCATTCTTCTCGTCATGAGCCTTCAGTTTGTAAGTACTCTTCATAACCTTCTTATAAAGGGGATGCTTTACACGGTCTTCAATGGCTACTACTATGGTCTTATCCATTTTATTGCTGGTAACCTTACCAATACGGACTTTTCTCAAATTTCTTTCCACGATTGATCTCCTTTCATTGCCGCTTTGCAACTACGCCCTGGCCTTCTCGGTAATAACTGTCTGAATACGTGCAATATTCTTTCTTACTTCCTTGATTCTTGCCGTATTATCCAGCTGATTGGTTGCGTTCTGGAATCTCAAATTGAAAAGCTCTTTCTTCGCGGCAACAAGATCCTTATTCAGTTCTTCTGCGGACTTGCCCTTTAATTCTTCAACAAATTTACTGGATTTCATTATTCTACACCGCCTTCCAAATCTGCCTTTGCGACGATTTTACATTTGCAGGGAAGCTTATGCATTGCCAGACGCAATGCTTCTTTTGCCTGATCCTCGGGAACGCCGGCAATCTCAAACATGACACGGCCGGGCTTGACAACTGCCACCCAGTACTCCACGGAACCTTTACCGGAACCCATACGGGTCTCTGCAGGCTTTGCGGTAACCGGCTTGTCAGGGAAAATCTTGATCCATACCTGGCCGTTACGCTTTGTATAACGTGTCAGCGCAATACGTGCCGCCTCAATCTGGTTTGACTTGATCCAGGAAGGTTCCGTGGCAACCAGACCATACTCTCCGTAAGTGATGGTATTGCCTCTTGTTGCCTTTCCGGTCATGCTTCCGCGGAACTGTTTGCGATGCTTTACTCTTTTAGGCATTAACATTATTTATCACTCCCTTCCGTCTGATTTCCTTTTGTAGGAAGTACTTCGCCTTTATAAATCCAAACCTTGACTCCGACTTTGCCGTAGGTGGTGTCCGCCTCCGCAAAACCGTAATCAATGTCAGCCCTCAAAGTCTGAAGGGGAATCGTGCCCTCGCTGTAAAACTCGGTACGCGCCATGTCGGCACCGCCCAGACGGCCTGAGCAGGATGTCTTGATTCCCAGCGCGCCGGACTTCATGGTTCTGCCCATGCAGGACTTCATGGCACGTCTGAAGGACACACGGTTCTCCAGCTGCTGTGCGATGTTCTCGGCAACCAGCTGGGCATCCTTGTCGGGTCTCTTGATCTCCTTGATGTCGATCAGTACCTTCTTGTCGGTCAGCTTTGCAAGTTCTGCCTTGGTGACTTCAATCTCAGCGCCGCCCTTTCCGATGATGACACCGGGCTTTGCCGTGTGGATGATCACCCTGATCCTGTCAGATGCTCTCTCTATCTCGATCTTGGAAACACCTGCGCTATATAACTTTTTCTTCAGATACTTTCTGATCTCAAAGTCTTCCACAAGATAGTCCGAAAACTCTTTCTCAGCGTACCATCTGGAATCCCACTCTTTAATAACTCCGACTCTCAAGCCATGAGGATTAACTTTCTGTCCCATTTGTTCGTCCGCTCCTTTCCCTACTTCTTCTCATCCAGCACAACAGTGATATGGCTCGTTCTCTTTTCGATTCTGTAAGCCCTTCCCTGTGCCCTGGGATGCATGCGCTTCATGGTAGGTCCCTTGTTCGCATAGCACTCAGCGACATAGAGATTTTCCCTGTTCATGCCCAGATTGTTTTCACCATTTGCGATGGCAGACTCGATCAGCTTCTTAACCAGGCCGGAAGCATATCTGGGATTATATTCCAAAACGGCAAGCGCGGTTTCCACATCTTTGCCCCTGATGGCATCCAACACGAAACACGCTTTTTGTACGGACACTCTTGCATAGGATAACTTGGCCGAAGGTCTGGTATCCTTCTGCGCATTTCTCTCTCTCTTAATTTGACTTCTATGCCCTTTAGCCATAGATTTATACCCTCCTTATTATACTACCTTACCTTGGATTTCTTTTCATCCTTGCCATGACCGCGGTAGGTCCTGGTTGCGACGAATTCGCCAAGTTTGTGGCCAACCATATCCTCGGTAACATATACAGGAACATGCTTTCTTCCGTCATGAACTGCAATCGTATGTCCCACAAAAGAAGGGAAAATTGTAGAACGACGGGACCAGGTCTTGATAACCTGCTTCTGTCCTGAAGCATTTAAAGCATCTATTTTCTTTAACAGGCTTTCATCTGCGAAAGGTCCTTTTTTAAGTGATCTAGCCATTGTCTCTCCTCCTCAACTATTACTTGATTGCCCTGCCGTCACGTCTTCTTACAATCAGCTTATTGGAAGCTTTCTTGGGTTTACGTGTCTTGTATCCAAGTGCCGGCTTGCCCCAAGGAGTGCTGGGACCGGGACGTCCGATACCGGTCTTGCCCTCGCCGCCGCCATGAGGATGGTCATTGGGGTTCATGACAGATCCGCGGACCGTGGGACGGATGCCCATGTGACGCTTGCGTCCTGCCTTACCGTAATTGATCAGATTGTGGTCGCCGTTACCTATGCTGCCCACTGTGGCACGGCATACCAGGGGCACCATTCTCATCTCTCCGGAGGGAAGACGAAGGGTTGCATACTTTCCTTCCTTTGCCATCAGCTGTGCGCTGTTGCCTGCGGAACGGACCAGCTGCCCGCCCTTGCCGGGGTATAATTCGATATTGTGAATCTGGGTACCTACAGGGATCTCGGACAGAGGCAGGCAGTTGCCCACTCTCACTTCTGCCTGGGGTCCGTTCATGACCTTCATTCCGTCGGTCAGCCCCTGGGGTGCCAGGATATATGACTTCTGGCCGTCCGCATAGCAGATCAGTGCAATGTTTGCGGATCTGTTGGGATCGTACTCAATGCCGATAACCGTTGCGGGAATGCCGTCTTTGTTTCTCTTAAAATCAATGATTCTGTATTTCCTGCGGGAACCGCCGCCGCGGTGTCTCACGGTAATCTTTCCCTGATTGTTGCGGCCTGCGTTTTTCTTCAGGGAAATGCACAGGCTCTTCTCCGGTTCTTTCTTGGTAATCTCGGAATGGTCGGAACCTGTCATATGCCTTCTGGAAGGTGTATAGGGACGGTATGTCTTAATTCCCATTATATTGTCTCCTTTTCTAAAATGATTTTTTGCGCGGCCCTAACGCCGCATACTTAAATCCTTTCCTCTTACAGACCTGCAAAAATCTCGATATCCTTGCTGTCGGCCGTAAGCTTGACGATGGCTTTCTTTGTCTTGGCAGTTCTGCCAACCACAATGCCGCGTCTCTTTTTCTTGCCCTGGCAGTTCATGGTGTTTACGCGCAATACCTTTGCACCTTCAAACATCTTCTCCACTGCTTCCTTGATCTGGGTCTTGTTTGCCTCCGGATGAACCAGGAAAGTATATTCTTTGTCTGCCATGCCATTCATACTCTTCTCGGTAATCACCGGCTTGAGGATTACGTCATAGTATTTAATATCTGCCATTATGCGTACACCTCCTCGATATTCGCTACAGCGTTCTTTGTCACAACTACAGATTCATATTTCATGATATCGTACACATTTATGGTGCTTTTGATAATGTTTTCACTCTGTCCGTCTTCGCCCTGGGATTTCTCCACAATCACATGGGAAGTCTGGACCCTGGGAAGATTCCTTGCGGAAAGCACTACCTTCTCGTCAATGGAATCCATCACAACCAGCGCCTTCTCCGCATTCAGGTTCTCCAGCATTTTCCGGAACGCCTGTGTCTTGATTTCATCCATCCTGATCTCGTCCACAACAATCAGTTTGTTGTTCTGCACCTTGCTGGTCAGTGCGGATCTCATTGCCGCCCTCTTCTCTTTTTTATTTATCTTGAAGGAATAATCCCTGGGGGTGGGGGCAAACACCACGCCGCCGCCTGTCCACTGGGGAGATCTTGTGGAACCTTGTCTCGCATGTCCGGTTCCTTTCTGCTTCCAGGGCTTTCTTCCGCCTCCGGACACCTCTCCGCGGGTCTTCGCTTTCTGGGTTCCCTGACGTCTGTTTGCAAGGTGCTGTACAACTGCCATGTGTACCAAATGCTCATTTACATTCACACCAAATACCGCATCGTTTAATTCGATTGTACCAACTTCCTTGCCTTCCATATTATAAACAGCTACTCTTGCCATTTGATTGGCCCTCCTTTCGCATTAAACTAGCGTACTGCCTTAACGGTTTCCTTGATGGTGATCAGCGACTTCTTAGGTCCGGGCACGGAGCCTTTTACCAGGAGCAGGTTTTTCTCCGCATCCACCCTGACCACTTCCAGGTTCTGTACAGTTACCTTTACACATCCCATATGGCCGGGCATTCCTTTTCCCTTGAACACACGGCTGGGGGAAGAACATGCACCGTTGGAACCCTGGTGACGATGGAATTTGGAACCGTGCTTCATGGGTCCTCTGTGCTGTCCCAGCCTCTTGATGGCACCCTGGAAACCTTTTCCCTTTGAAATCGCGGTAGCGTCAATCTTATCGCCTTCCGCGAAAATATCTGCCTTGATTTCCGCGCCCAGGGTATAGTCCCCGGCGTTCTCAAACTTAAATTCCCTGACATATCTCTTGGAACTTACGCCCGCTTTCTTGAAATGGCCCTGTTCCGCTTTATTCGCTCCATGTCTGTGGATGATCTCTTTCCTGCCGCCCGCATCCTTGTTGACTATTTTGTCTTTCTTGTCCACAAAGCCTACCTGCACTGCACTGTAGCCATCATTTTCCGGAGTCTTGATCTGTGTCACCACGCAGGGACCTGCGCTCAGGACGGTTACCGGAATCAGGGTTCCGTCTTCGTTAAAGACCTGGGTCATCCCGACTTTTGTCGCCAAAATTGCTTTCTTCATGTTTCCTCTCTTTCTGCCCCGGAGGGCTTAAGTCTACATAGCGGACCACGCAGTTACCGTTGCGCCATAACCGCAGGACTGTTTGTCCTTCCCCGTCAGCCGGGGACGTGTTCTTACGTCTAAGTAGAGGTTTTATTTTGATTATTTGGATCTCATTTTGATATCGATGTACACACCGGCAGGCATCTCCAGTCTCTGCAGGGCGTCCACCGTCTTCTGGGTGGGTGCGATGATATCGATCAGACGCTTGTGTGTCCTCTGCTCGAACTGTTCCCTGGAATCCTTATACTTGTGAACCGCCCTCAGAATGGTCACGATCTCCTTCTTGGTGGGAAGGGGCACCGGGCCGCTTACCTCTGATCCGGTTTTCTTCACAGTCTCAATAATCTTTCTGGCAGAAGCGTCCACCAGCTGATGCTCATACGCCTTAAGTGTAATCCTCATTACTTGACTTGCCATAAAAAAAGTCGCCTCCTTTTCGCACTTTTAAAGAAATGAAAAATCAGATTTTCATTTTAGTACGACAAGCGGTGACTGTACACTCTCCCGTGTGTGTCCTAAATTCTTACGCAACTTTTCTGGAACTTAAGATCCCACACTGTCTCTGCTTTTTTCGCAGACCCTTAATTGGTACAGTGACTTGTCGTCAGTTTTGTAACTTGACATTCGCTCCACGGAAAACCCGGCCTTCATCACTGCAGACCGGCAACCTCGCGCTTCACAGCTATCATGCCACAGCATCATTTAGTATACATGGTAATTCCTGACTTTGCAATCCTTTTTTTCAAAATATTGTATTTTTTTTAATACAATCGCAAAAATATACCCTGTCACGAAAGAATCCCTGCGAAAGGACGCTTTCCCCAGGGCTCTTTTATCCCCGGTGCCGGAAAAAAGCGGCCCCTTTTCCCGGCACCGGCATTTCCCTCAGCGGCAAATGTCAAAAATAAATTCCGCATTTTTATCCATGGCGCTCCAGGCCGCCTTCACCGGCGACATCTGGAAAACATGCCACATCCCCGGGCACACGTCGATCTTTACGGATACATTGGACTCAATCAGCTTCTTGTGAAGCCGCAGGGAGTCGCTGAGCAGAATCTCATTTTCCCCCACCTGGATATAGATGGGCGGGAACCCGCCAAAGTCCCCGAACAACGGCGATATCATGGGTTCGGTCAGATCCTGTCCTTCCGCGTAGGCATGGATCATTCTGTCTATATATCCGCTGTCCAGCACCGGGTCCACCTCTGCCTTGGTCTGAAAAGACCTGCCCGAGGATGTCAGGTCCGTCCAGGGCGACATCAGCACCATCCCCCTGGGAAGGAGCCTCCCCTCCTGCTTCAGTTTCAGCACCAGGGCCAGGGCCAGATTCCCCCCGGCAGAATCCCCCGTCAGAACCACGTCCCGGGCCCCGTAACCCAGCAGCATCAGGTAATTCCATGCCTTCACGGCATCCTCCACTGCCGCCGGGTAAGGATTCTCCGGCGCCAGGCGGTAATCAAAGCAGAATACATCCATGGACGTGGACTCTGCCAGCTTGGAGGTCAGCGTCCTGGCATACAGGCTGCTTCCCGTGGAATAACCTCCACCGTGACAGTGCATGATCACGTATTTCTTCATATGGGCCCGGTTCACGCTCACCCATTCCCCATACATCCCGTCAATATCAAGCTCACGGTATCTCATATCCTTTGTGTTGCCAAGTATGGCCCCGATATGGTCCTGGGACTGCCTGTGCTTCTCTATGTCGGGTTTCTCCACCAGCCCGTGCACCCTCCGGATCAGCTGCATCAGATTCTGGTTTTTCTTGTCTGCGGCCCTGGTCTCTATCTTGTCGATCTCTATTTTCTCTGCTTTTTCCGTCTCCGGATAATCTTCCGTTTTCTTAAGCCCAAGTTTGCCAATGTCAAACTTTATCACTCCCGTTTTCCCCGTTTCCTGATTCCCCATCCCGGGTTTGCGGATTCCTGTGTCCTCTTTTTCCATGCCATATTCCCTTCTTCTATTATAATGCACCTAAAAATTCACAACTTCTGATCCGTCAGAAATGCAGACGCCTGCGCACCTCGTTCCTGAGACGCCTCCGGGAAAGCATGGTAATCACCGCAATATCCAGCACCACACACACCGTCAGCACCACCGCTGACCAGCTCAGGGCAATCTCCCCTGCCAGGTACCAGTCAATCATCATCTCCAGGCCCAGGCACAGGATTCCCACTGCCGTGAACAAATACAGCGCCACAGTCAGGAAGGACCTGGGCAGGTTCCGGATGCACAGCGTCACCAGTTCCGCCAGGGCAGTCACCAGGACACATATGGGAAGTCCCAGCCCCCAGAACCACTCCCGGCTGCCCACCTGAAATGTCAGTATATACAGGTACAGCGATACCACCGTCCCATCATATAGAAGGGAAACATATACCGGCTGGCTGGTATAGATCACAACGGGAATCATGATCACCCACAAAACCGCACAGGCCCCGATGACCGCCAGGGACCACAGGGACTGGGGAAACACCAGTGCATTTAAGACTCCGCAGGTGACGGCGGAAGCCAGCACCACCATGGACAGCAGGATTCCCAGGTCTTTTCTGTTCGCAGTCTCCACCTGGCTCTTTTCCTTGGGAAAAGGAGACTTCTCCTCCCCTCCCGGCCTTTCCCTGGGATTCCATACCGGGGTATTGCACAAAGGACATTCCTTTGCGGAAGCATCCAGTTCCACACCACAGTTGACACAATATGACATATTTTACCCCATTTCTGCACAGCTTTTCGTGCATGGCAAAGTCTGCGGACACTGTGCAGACACAAACTCTGCCCCCTGCCTGCCCCGGCGCACATACCGGACCGGATTTTTGACACTGCCGTCTCCGGGCCTTCCGCCGGCTCCCGGAAAATTTCTTCCCAGCGTCATTCCCGGTTGCTCTCTATCCTCACATGAACCCCGTCCTGCACCAGTTTCCGGAAAAAATGCCGCTCCACGTCCGCCTCTATGATGCTGCTGGCAAAATTTACAGTCAGAATATCCCCGAAACTGATAATGGCACAGTTTGTCCTTCTGGAAAAAGGCTGTCCCATATAAATGTCAAACCTTTCAATATAAGGTTTCATCCCTTCCGGCACCTGTATCGCTCCCATATTGGTCAGTCCTGCCGATGAATTCCGGTCCTGCACCTTCGTATAAAAGAGTCTCACCACAAAATCCTTGATAAAAAGCGGCACCATGCGGATGAAAGGATTCCTCTGGGTAGCCGCATTGGTGGTGATATCTCCCCGCAGCAGCTTTTCATTCAGATGATATCGCATATAGTTGTGCACCTGCAGGACAATTTCCTCAAAGGTGTAATCCCCGAGCCTGGGGTCCACCCCCGGATATATCATGGTAATAAAATTGCGCAGCGTAATGGATGGGAAAAAGCGCCGCAGGTTCACCGGCATTGCAATCTTTACCGGCTTCTGCCGCCTGTGCCGTTCCTCCTCCTGCTTTGTGAGCAGCGCATATAAAAGCACTGCATTCAGGTATTCCGTTATCGTGGCATGGTACCGTTTTGCCGCACCCATGACTTCAGAGACGGACATAATACCATCTATAATATTCAGAGTATAAAAAGGTTCCGCGGTGCCACGGACTCTGTACGCCTTTTCTTCCAGCCTTGGAGGCCGCACCTTCGCATTGGCATAACGCATATACGCGTCCTCCAGTTCCCCCTCTTCCGGAGAACCGTCAATATCCAGCACAAACCCGCTGTTTCTGATATTTTCCGCCCCCAGCAGCCTTAAATAAGTGGCGGTCACCGTCAGCAGGACGCACATTCCTCCCGTGCCATCCCCCAGGCTGTGGTGCGCCTCCAGCGCAATTCTGTTGCGGAAATAATAAAGCCGCACCAGATAACGGTTATTGGCCTTGAAATACATGGGCTGGCAGGGATTTTTAACATCCTCCTGCACAAAGGGCCCCGGCCGGTCATTGGGTTCCAGATAACGCCAGAACAAGCCTTTCCGAATGGCGGCTTTATACGTGGGAAATCTGGGCAGAGCCATATCCAGCGCCTGCTGGAGCACCAGGGGCCGGATTTCATCCTTCAGCAGCACGGACAGTCTGTATACGGAAGAAAAATCCCTCCTCTGCAGCGTGGGATACACAATGGCAGATAAGTCCAGTTCGTACCAGTCCCTGCGCTGTGCTTTTTCTGCCGGATCTTTTTTCCTTGTGATATTATCTTTTCCCTTCACATTATTTTTTCCCATGGAATTCCCTTCCTTTACTGGAATGCCTTTGTCTCCGGAATGCCGCTCTTTCAAGACCGAGAGCCGCTCTTCATGTAAATCAGCTATCCACAGCCTGGGATGGCACAGATGTACAGATTTTCAATGATTAGAAATCGAGTATGGCCGCGCGGGGTGCATGTTGCGCCAGCAACAACTTTCCATATGCACCCCTGAGAATGAAAAAAGGTACTTGACTTCAATCAAGCACCTTCTGACTTCAGTGCAGGAAAAGAGACTTGAACTCTCATGGTATTGCTACCACACGGACCTGAACCGTGCG
>CAJTLR010000078.1 GCA_910577185.1 uncultured Acetatifactor sp. | reverse complement strand
TTGTCAATTTTCAGTTAGAATCACATTCATTGAGATTCCGAGAAGTTATCTTCCTTTCCCCAGTTTACCAGCCCTGTCTTTCCCTGTCACTTCCCTGATACCATATCTTCCGGCAGGATATTATGAACCCTGGCAGGGGAAAAGGAAGGAAAAATGATTCTATTATCATAAACCTATGATATAGTATAACACAAAATATACGGAATTTGTGAACTGAAATTAAAGTAAACTTTTTCTCGGTCTGCCCTGTTTTCCATGCTCTAAGTCATGGAGAATGACACGCTTTAACTTCTCCTTTACCCTTTGGGTACTTGTAGCAGAGAAATGTACCTCGACTAAATACCTTGTCTTGTCAATCTTCTGTTGTAAATAGGGCGTTAATCGCCCTATGGTATTGGTCTGAATGTTGTCGCTCATGTTTCTCCTTGTTGGGCAATGCGTGCAAGCACGCATAAAAAAGACGCATGGTTTACAATTCGCTGTTCCATGCGCCTTTACGCTGCTTTGTTGATAATAAATTGTTTTACCGATTACGCTAACTGCATAATCTCGGCTTTAAGCTCTTTTAATTCTTCAAGTGGTAATGACGGAACATAATCCGCAATTTCTTCCAGTGACATTTTACCTTTTCTTATCATTCTTTCTGCCGTTTCTCTTGCTTCACTATTTTTAATATCTTCCGCATATGCTTCCAAAACCTGCTCATCATCAAACAATGTCATCATAATATCCACAACCTCCTGTTCCTTACTTTCAAGATATTCTTTTAACACATTTCGGTTTTTACAGATACGGATTGTTTCCGTTACCGCTTTCTTTGTCTGCCCATGTTTCTTTCTCTGCTCATTATACACTTTACAGAAAATAATATACTGCCCGATAATGTTGTTCTCGTCCTCTTGATAAAGCACTTTGACCTTTGCATCTACCGCTATCTTTTCGCCGTCAAAAAAATCGTTTGACAGTGATATGGTGTCGGGCGGGTTTTTGGGTTTTTCGCCCGTGAATATCACATATAATTCAGGCTTTGGCATGTTTTGTGCTATTTTATCACCTCGCTATTGCAATTCAGCAGAAGATACAATGCAACTTACTCCTGCCACACTTCAATTATACAAAAAAAAGCTTACCTTTACAATAAAATTCACATTAAAGTTCTTCCTCCCTCCGCTTAGTCTTGTTCTGTTGTCTGTTATGCTGTCGGCTCTCGTTCTGAAGCTCCCTCTCAAGGTTCTTTCTGTTGTAGCTGATTACCTCCGCATAGGCTAATTCTGTGGCGGTCCTGGTCTCCTCCCTGCTGATACTGTCATATTCAGACTGCAAAGACTGTATCTCGGCTTTCCGCTTTGATTTTAGAGATATATCTGCATTGTGACGCATGCGTCACATTACACTCCCTTGTCTGCAATGCAACCGATAAGATACGGTTTAACTCGCCCTCGTCATAGCGGTAACAGTCCGGGAAACACTTCACAATGATACCTCCTCCTTCCATGCCGCAATTTGTGTAAGCAGTTCTTCCATATCTATTTTTGAAAAATCCGTTGTGTCAACTTTAATCTGCCTGCCGGCGACACAAAATCCCTCAAATCCTCTTTGTTCTATTCCCCGCACATAATTTTCATAAGAAATGGACGCTGCTTTTGGTCCCTCCGGGCCGTTCCCTTTCTTTTCCGGGTAACAGTCATTCACAACATGCCCCCTATGCCTGTCCGGACTGCTTTCCCGTTCCAGGAAACGCTGATAGATGACTTTGTAATCTCCCGTTAATGTAATTGTCAATACAGAATACGGGAATTTTTCTAAAAGATTTTTCATTCCCGGTTCTGACGAATACTCAAAATTGTTCTCCAGGATAAAAGCCTGTCCTGCCTTCATCAATTCTCCTGCAATATGATACATTATTTCCATGCCGGCAATTCCAAGATTTACTTTTTCCGCTCTCGACCGAAAGCCCACATTGTCAAAGAGCAGTTCTTTTATACCATCCTTTGAAATAACCGGCAGCTTCAGCCTTTCCGACAAGATTGCTGCCATAGTGCTTTTACCCGCTGCCGGAATTCCCGTCACCAGTATACAATACATTCGTTCATACTCCTTTCATTTCAGCCGTTTCCACAGCCACTCCAAGCTCTCTTACCTGCATCAGAAAATCCTCGGATACATTGCTGTCCGTAATCAGCAAATCGTAATCCTGTATCCGGCATACAGAATGTATGGAATTTTTCCCTATCTTCCTGGACGGATATAATCCAATATTCATTGCGCTGTTCTCCATAACGGCTTTTCCAAACTCCACACCAGACGGCTCATGAATGGAGGCTCCAAAGTCCAGGGATAATGCCGTGTGTGACAAAAATGCCTTATCCATCCGGATATTTTTTACCATTTGAATGGTATAAAAATCATGGCAGTGGCCACGGTGGGACATTTCACCACCCAGCAAAATCGCGGTTATATTCATTTTTTTCCGCAGTACCTCCGCAATGGTGACAGAATTGGTCAGCACCGTGGCCACCACATCCTCCGGCAAAATTTCGGCCATATAATATCCGGTCAGAGATGTGGTAATATAAATGACATCCTTGTTTTCAATATATTCCACTGCCTTCCTGGCAACCGCCAGATAATCGGCCTGTATTTCTTTTACATCTGCCGGATTGTATGTGGGGGCGGGATAAATTTCTTTTGACTTCACCGCAATGGCACCTCCATGCGTTCTCTGCAGTAATCCTTTACTTTCCAATACCCTTAAGTCCCGCCTTGCACAGTCCGCAGAAACCTGATAACATTCCTGTATTTCCGATACCAGAATTCGTCCTGTCTTGTTTATTTTGTTTATAATATCCTTTTGACGTTCTTCCATAAACATAATAAACACCCCCAATTTATAATCATATTTGTTTTATCTTGTTTTTATTTGTTTTATCTTGTTTATATTTTATTATAATTGTTTTTCTTTATTTTGCAAGTATTTATTATCCATATTCTTGTATTTAGTCAATCATTTCTTCATCTGGGATATACAATAACCAAAGCGAAATTGCGGACAGCATAAATACCCGTAAGATATTCATGAACTTAGGAGCCGAAGATTTAAAAGCAAAATACAGCAGGATAAGAGAATTACAGGCAATTGTGAAGAAGAACCATGACATTGCGAAGGCACCCGGAAAGAACTCCGGCGTATCAGTTTCCTGGAAGAATACATGTTAAAAGCCTTGCGGTCCTCTCCGGAGCCGCAAGGCTTTCATTTCTTTTATCCGATTTCTTTTATCCAAAATCCCGGCCTGCATGCACTCCAGCAATACTGCCGTTACGCAACAATGCCAAAATACAAAAGCACCACCGCTCCCAGTGCAATACGGTACCAGCCAAACACTTTAAAATCGTGCTTTTTGATATAGCTCATCAGGAACCGGAGCACAAACAGGGACACGATAAAGGATACCACGGTTCCTGTAATCAGCAGCGTCAGTTCAAGGGATGTAAACGCAAAACCAAACTTCACCACTTTCAGAAGACTTGCCCCGAACATGACGGGAATGGCCAGGAAAAAGGTATATTCTGCCGCCACGGTTCTTGACACGCCGATCAGCAGGGCTCCCACGATAGTGGCGCCCGATCTGGACGTACCGGGAAAAATAGCCGCCAGCAGCTGGAAAACACCGATCATCAGGGCAGTCTGATATGTAATTTCCGACAGTTCCCTCACCCGGGGATGCCGCCCCTTATTCCAGTTCTCTATCACAATAAACGCAATACCGAATACAATCAGCGCAATGGCCACACATGGTGGATTATAAAACAATGCGTCAAACACATCATCAAACAGCACACCGATAACTGCCGCGGGCACACAGGAGACCAGTATCTTAAACCACAGGACCCAGATATCCTTTTTGAAAAACGACATTACCCCTGTCCCGCCTTCTTTTTCCCTTTCCTTTTTCGTCAGGGCAAATGGCCAGATACGGCTCCAGAACAGTACTACCACCGCCAGAATCGCCCCCAGCTGAATCACCACATCAAACATCCCGAAAAAATCTTCGCTCACCGTTCCCCCGTCTTTGACCGTCTGAAACGGCATCAGGCTTTCCACCAGGATTAAATGACCTGTGCTGCTGATGGGAAGCCATTCCGTAATGCCTTCCACAATGCCATAGATAATTGCCTTGATAATTTCTATCATACCACACTCTCCCATCTTTCACTTTTGCAGTGACGTACCCGTACCTTCAAGCATATGAACCGGCTGTGGCTAAAATGCCATCCGCATAAGTTTTTCCTGCACCCGGGTTACGCCTTTTCCTGCAGGCATATCATACCACGCGCTCCCCCGTCTGTCAAAAATAAGTTCCGCTCCGGCATATATTTTTCCGGCGGTTTTCCCCGCTTTCCCTTTCACTCCAGGACATCTGCCCCCGGAAAACAATTTTCAGGCATCTCCCAAAAACGCCAGCAGTTCTTCATAAGACCCGGCCGCGTCCTCATATCCCTGGCGGTACAGAGCCCTTAATTTTTCCACATCCGTTTCCACCCGCCTTACATTATCCACAGTCTTGGGACGTATCACAAACGCCTGGCCTTTTTCCTGCATACGGGCGATATACGCCAGCTGCTCGTTATAATGAATATGACGCGCTGCCATCAGTTCAGCCACCTTCGGGTAGCGCGCATACCTGACCCTGATCATCCCCAGTCTGGAAGTGGGCTTCCGCACATATCCCTCTTCCTTTGTCATGACCACGATATTCTTACGGTTTCCATCCAGAACGGATTTCTGCAGGGGAATGGAATCGCTGATCCCTCCATCCAGATACAGGTTTCCTTCAATTTTTACGTTTCTGGACACAAGGGGCAGGGACGCGGATGCACGGATTTTATCAATGTCCGTCCTCATATCCCGGATCCGGAAATAAACCGGCTTCCCACTGACGATATCCGTGGCCACACTGTAAGCCTTTCCCCGGTATTTATCAAATGTCTCATAATCATATGGATACAGATATTCCGGCACCAGATGATAGTTCATGTCCACATGGAACAAATCCCCTGTGGTCAGCAGACTCCACAGACTGCAGTACTTTCTGGTGCCAAGATAATCAATGCAGACATCCAGGGCCCGGCTCCGCTGTTTCGACAGATAACTGCACATGCTGCAGGCACCTGCGGAGACCCCGTATACACTGGAAAACTCAATTCCTTTGTCCAGAAAAAAATCTATTACCCCGGCTGTATAGACGCCTCTCATTCCGCCGCCTTCCAGCACGAGTCCTGCCTGATACATATCCCTTATGCCTCCCTTTTCCCGAAATATCCTTTCTGTATTTATGTTACGTTTCTTTCCTGATTCTGTGCGCAGTGATAATGGTATAACTGTGGGCATTTACCGTAATGATACAGCCGCTTACTGTTACATACCAGTTTTTTCCCCTTCTCTCCACAGATGCGCGCTCATCCAGTATTTTCATCCTGCACCAGGATACCACATCTTCCGTGTCAAGGGAAAGATTCTTCCTGATACGTGCCACGCCCATCTCCGTGGTGTGAAGTCTGTCCGTATTCTCCAGCAGCGCATTCATCCCTTGTACACTTCCGCCACAAATTTCCGCAGCGCCCCCAGGGACCGCTCCACCTTTTCCGTGTCAATGCAATATGCCATCCGGAAATATCCCGGGGCGCCGAAGGAATCTCCCGGCACCAGGATCAGGTCATATTTCAGCGCCTTGCGGCAAAATGCTTTTGCATCTTCCTCCAGTGCCCTGGGGAAAATATAGAAAGTCCCGCCGGGCTTCACACAGAAAAATCCAAGCGCCGTCAGCTCATGATAGAGAAGATTCATGTTCGTCTCATAGACACTTAAGTCTGCCGTCTTATCCAGCACCTGCGCCACTGCCAGCTGAATCATGGAGGGCGGGCAGTTGTGGCCGATTCCCCTGGAAATCTGTCCGCACATATTAACCATATCCACAGCATCCCTGCATCGGGGATTCACTGCTACATAGCCGATACGTTCTCCCGGAATGGAAAGTGATTTGGAAAAAGAATAGCACATGACAGTATTGTCATAAAATTGCGACACACATGGCGCCTCCACTCCCGCAAAGACAATCTCCCGGTAGGGCTCATCGGAAATCAGGTAAATCGGGTGTTTGTACTCATCGGATTTCGTCCGCAGCAAATCTGCCAGCCTCCGCAAAGTGTCTGCAGAGTAAACCACCCCGGAAGGATTGTTGGGCGTGTTGATCAACACTGCCATGACTTTGTCCGTAAGCATCTCTTCCAGTTTCCCAAAATGAATTTGAAAGTTCTCCGTATCCGGCGGGACTACTTTCAGCTTTGCCCCCGTCAGGTCCACATAAGGATGGTATTCCGGAAAAAACGGCGCAAATGTAAGAATCTCATCCCCTGGCTCCGTCACCAGCCGGAACGCATGGGCCAGGGCGCCGGCAGCCCCCACAGCCATAAAAATGTGCTCCTTCCGGTAAGGCAGCCCGAACCGCTTCTCCAGGGAAGCCGCCACGGCTTCCCTGACACTGGTAATCCCAAGGCTGGGGCTGTATCCGTGAAGTTCGTTGGCTCCCATATCCCGCAGCATCCCCATCATGGCACCCGTAAATTCCCGGGGCGCGGGAACCGACGGATTCCCCAGACTAAAATCATATACATTTTCATATCCGATCTCCTGCCCCCTGGCAGTGGCAAACTCTGACAGTTCCCTGATCACGGACTTTCCCGACAACATATCCCTATACTTTTGAACCAGCATATTATTCCTTTCTTATTCCAGTTCCGTCTCTTTGCTTCATTTATTCTTCTTCGGCCCAGGCCAGTGCACATTTTACGGCGCGTTTCCAGCCTTTTAATAATGCCGCCCTTTTTTCATCACTCATGGAGGCTTCAAACACTTTTCCGATCTGCCAGTTTTCTTTGATTTCCTCTTTGTCACACCAGTAGCCCGTCGCCAGGCCCGCCAGATACGCCGCCCCAAGGGCCGTAGTTTCAATGCACTCAGGTCTGTGTACCTGGGTATCCACAATGTCCGCCTGGAACTGCATCAGAAAATCATTGGAGCTGGCACCGCCATCCACTTTCAGATTTTTCAGCCGGATGCCGCTGTCCTGCTCCATGGCCTGAATCACATCAGCAGTCTGATAAGCGATGGATTCCAGCGTGGCCCGGATAAAATGCTCCTTGGTACATCCCCTGGTGAGCCCCACCACAGTTCCGCGCGCATACTGATTCCAGTAAGGCGCTCCCATGCCCGCAAAAGCCGGCACCAGATACACACCGGCGGTATCTTCCACTGTCTCGCAGTATTCCTGGGACTGCGGCGCAGTCCTGATCATACGCATGCTGTCCCTGAGCCACTGCACTCCAGCGCCTGCCACAAAAACACTTCCCTCCAGGGCATATTCCGGTTTGTGGGAAGTACCTGCGGCAATGGTGGTCAACAGCCCTGATCCGGAAGCAATGGCATCCTCTCCCGTGTTCATCAGCAGAAAACAGCCTGTCCCATAAGTATTTTTTACTTCCCCTTTTTCAAAACAGCACTGCCCGAACAAGGCGGCCTGCTGGTCACCTGCAGCCCCTGCAATGGGAATCTCCCCTCCCAGTACCGAGGCATCCGTATGCCCAAAGATATGGCTGGAAGGATGCACTGCCGGAAGCAGCCGTGCCGGAATCTGAAACCGTTCCATGATTTCTTCATCCCAGCACAATCTGCGGATGTCAAACAGCATGGTGCGGGAGGCATTGGTATAATCGGTGGCATGCACCGCACCTCTGGTCAGATTCCAGATCAGCCAGGTGTCCACTGTGCCGAACAACAATTCACCGTTTTCCGCTTTCTCCCTTGCCCCGGGCACATTCTGCAGAATCCATGCGATTTTGGACGCGCTGAAATAGGCATCCGGTACCAGTCCCGTCTTTTCCCGGATTTTCCTGTCGAAACCATCCTTTTTCAATTCCCCGATCATATCCGAAGTACGGCGGCACTGCCACACAATGGCATTATACACCGGTTCCCCGGTATTCTTGTCCCACAGTATGGTAGTTTCCCGCTGATTGGTGATGCCTATGGCAGCAATCTGTGATGCCCCCACCCCTGTCATTGCCATACATTCCGTGGCCACCGCCAGCTGGGAGGACCATATTTCCTTGGGATTGTGCTCTACCCAGCCCGGCCTGGGATAAAACTGGGTAAATTCCTTCTGTGACATACAATGTATTTTTCCTGCTTTGTCAAATAAAATACACCGGGAACTGGTAGTCCCCTGATCCAATGCCATTACATATTTTTGCATTTCCCTCCTCCTGTTCCGGTTCCACCTCTGTCCTCCCGGTACCCTCGCCGGCAAAAACAGAGTCCATCCAACCCCGGTTATTCACGGCATGCCGGAAATCAGACTGATCTTCTCCAGAAGCCTGTCCGGAAGCACCTTCCGGTAAATGGCATAATACTCCTCATAAGTCAGTTTCCTGCCAAAAGTGAGCACTTCCATCTCCACTCCGAACAAATCCACCAGAAAATTCATGGGAGTCATGCCGTTCCGAAGATAAAACGCCTTCCTGCGCAGGCGTTCCTCCCGGTTTTCCGCCTGTTCTGCCGCCGGCCCCAGGGTGTTCTCAATTTCAACAACAATTCTTTCCTTCCCGTATTTCTCCCGCAGCGCATGCAGGGCACTGCCGCCCAGCCCTGCGCCCCTGCAGTCCGGATGTACCGCCAGATAATCCAGCAGGGCCAGGTCTTCTGACAGCAGCATAATCGCCAGGCCGCCAAAGCCCCCGTCCTTATTCTCTATGGCCCAGATATCAAAAAATCCCTCTTTGCGTTTCTCCAGAATAAATTCAAACGGCTTCTTCTCATCTTTTGGAAAAGCAGCCTCATACAAGGCCCTCACGTCTTCTATCCTGCCCGTACTGCAAGCATCTGTCAGCATGTTTCCAGCTCCTTATTTTTACGACATATCCTTGTGAATCTGCAGTTCATATAACTTCTTATAAATTCCATCCTGGGCCAGCAGTTCCTGATGTGTGCCCTGCTCCCTGATTTTCCCTTTGTGCATGACCATAATACAGTCCGCATGCTGAATGGTGGAAAGCCTGTGTGCCACCATAATCGTGGTACGACCCTCCATCAGCTTCTCCAGGGCCTCCTGGATCAGCAGTTCCGTCTCCGTGTCAATATTTGCAGTGGCTTCGTCCATAACCAGAATGCTGGGTTTATGGGCCAGGGTTCTGGCAAAAGAGAGAAGCTGCCTCTCCCCTGCGGAAAAAGTGGCTCCCCGCTCGGACACCGGCTCCTGGTAACCTCCCGGCAGTTTTTCGATAAAACGGGAAGCATTCACATATTCTGCAGCCGCCTTCACATCCTCCATCGTAATGTCATCATCATGCAGCCGGATATTGTATTCCACATTTCCCTCAAAAATAAACACATCCTGCTGCATCTGCCCGATGGCGCTCCGCAGCTGTTTCTTGCTCAGCTTCCGGATGTCCACTCCATCAATATAAATATTCCCTTTCTGAATATCGTAATACCGTCCGATCAGATTCAGGATGGAAGACTTTCCGGCGCCGGTGGCGCCCACAAAGGCCACTTTTTCCCCGGGTTCTATTACAAAGGACACATCCCGCAGCACATAATTTTCATTGTCATAGGCAAACCAGACATGTGAAAATTCGATCCGGCCCCTGATTCGCGGCAGAACCACCGGATTTTCCGCTTCCTTCACCAGCGTTTCCTCATCCATGATAGTAAAAATTTTCTCTGCCGAAGCTATGGAGGACTGCAGTGTGGAGAACTGCTCTGCCAGCTCCTGAATGGGTTCAAAAAAAGATTTGATATACTGTGAAAAAATATACAGTGTGCCGATAGATATCACATTGCCCAGCACGTCACGGCTTCCCACTCCCAGGACAATCATCAGGGAAAAGATACTCAGAATAAAAACCAGCGGGCGGAAAATGGCAAATACCATCATTTCCCGGTAGCCTGCCCGGTACAGTTTATGGTTTTTATCGTTAAACTCCTCAAATTTCCGCTTCTCCCTGCCGAAAATCTGAATGATGCGCATACCGGAAATATTTTCGGAGAGAAAAGTATTCACATCCGTCAGCCGCGTCCTGGAAACGCGGTATGTCTGGCGGGCAACCTTGCGGAACACCACCGTCAGCACCGCCACAATGGGAAGCAGCAGGAAGGAAATCAGGGCCAGCCTGAAATCCAGGGCCAGCATCACTGCGGCAAGCCCGATAATCATGACTATATTCCGGAACAGGCGCACCAGAATACCCGAATACATCTCATCCAGCGCTTCCACGTCATTGGTGACACGGGTCACCAGCCTCCCCACGGGCGTCAGGTCAAAATAACGGCTGCTCAGGGACTGAATATGGGCATACAAGTCCTTCCGCACGGTGAGAATGATGCTCTGGCCCATTTTCTGCAGCAGCCAGGTCTGGGTTATGTTGAACAGAAAACTCAGTACCAGCACAACGCCGTATTTTATGGCAGTCTCTATGATCACATCATAATTGCCCTGGGACTCAAACAAGTCAATGGCATCCCCGATCAACATGGGACGGTACAGGTCAAAAGCAGTCAGTGCCAGCACCAGCACCAGACAGACCGTCACCCAGCCCAGATAAGGTTTCATGTAGCGAAGCAGATGCAGCAGGGCGCTGCCCTTATAATTTGATTCCAGCTTATCATCCGTCAAGTTATTCATGGCTTCCTCCAACTCTCCTTTGCATACCGACTCCCATATTGCCGCGGGCGCTCATCCGCATCCTTCCCGCCGGCTTATCCTATGGAGGTCAGCTCCTGCTCCAGCTGCTGTTTTTCGTAAATATGGGCATAGAATCCCTGCTGTTCCAGCAGCTCCTCATGGGTGCCGTATTCCGTCACCGCCCCTTCCGTCAGCACCGCCACATGGTCGGCTTTCTGCAGTGTGGATATCCGGTGGGCAATGATTATGGTGGTTTTCCCCTGCCGCAGTTCCATCAGATTCTCCAGAATCTGCTCCTCCGTATCCGTGTCCACCGCAGACAGGGAATCATCCAGAATCAGCACGGCCGCATCCTTCAGCAGCGCGCGTGCAATGGAGCTTCGCTGTTTCTGCCCGCCGGACAATGTGACGCCCCGCTCTCCCACCAGCGTCCTATATTCCTCGGGAAATCCCATGATATTGTCATGGATGCAGGCAGCCTTGGCCGCTCTCTTGATTCCCCTGCGCAGTTCCGGATGATCGCGGATCCGGTCTTCCAGGCCAAAGGCAATATTTTCCTCCAGTGTGTCCGAAAACATAAAATTATCCTGGGGCACATATGCCATGTCTCTGTGCAGCACTGCCAGCGGATACCGGGTGATAGGCTTTCCATCCAGCAGAAGCGCCCCTTCCTCGCAGTCATAGACCCGCAGGAGCAAATCTGCCAGGCTGGACTTTCCACTGCCGGTCCGTCCCAGAACCCCCAGCATTTCCCCGGCCTCCACATGAAGGCTCACATTTTTCAGCACCGGCACATCCCCGTCCGGATAGGTAAATGTCAGATTGTTTAAAACAATGTCTCCTTTGATATGTACCTCTGTATCCTGGTTTTCCTCCGGCATTTTGTCCACAATATCCGGCTTTTCCCTGAAAATCATGGCAATCCGCCCAAAGGCCGCATAGGCTTGTGAAAAGCTGTTGATGCAGTCGCCGCAGGCGATCATGGGCCATACCAGCATGCCGATATAAGTGTTAAACGCCACAAACTTTCCTATGGACACTTCCCCGGCCATCACCATCCGCCCTCCGAAAACCAGCGTCAGAAGCAGACTGATCCCCGTGATCACATCCAGGGCAGGCCCGAACATTGCCCGCAGTTTCACCATGTCCAGGTTTTTCTCCATGCTGTTCCTGCTGGCTTCCTCAAATGCCTTGAAATCCTCTTCTTCCTGGACAAAGGCCTTTATGACCCTTACTCCCGCAATGCTCTCCTGCACTCTGTCGGACAGCTGTGAAAAAGCCTCCTGCCTTCTGGTCTGGCGTTTCTTTGCCTCCATGCCGTAAAAATAGCATCCCACCGCCACCAGCGTCATGGGCACAAACGCCATAAGCGTCAGCTTAAAGTCCACATAGACCACCATTCTCACCAGCACCATCAAAGTCATTACCACTGCGTCAAAGGCAGTCACCACCGCAGGGCCCACAGCCATACGTATGGCATTCAGGTCATTGGTAAACCTTGCCATTAAGTCCCCGGTCTTATGGCTGTTAAAGTAGCGGGCGGAAAGTGTCTCCAGATGGCCGAACATATCATTCCGCAGCCTGTATTCAACGCCCCTGGCCGAGCCGAAAATGCAGAAGCGCCATCCAAAGCGCCCCACCATTATCACTGCCCCTGCGGCAAAAAGCTTTCCCAGCAGGGCCATCACACCATCCTGGTCCAGCACGCCTTCCGTCAGTCCGTCAATGACTTCCCCGATATACTGGGGAATATAAAGATTCGCCAGGTCCACCAGAAGCAGCAGAAGCACTCCGGCCAGATAATGCCATTTGTACTGCAGTAAATAAGGAACCAGGGAAAATGAACCTTTCCCTGAAAAATTCTTCTGTTTCATCGTCGCCTTCACCTCATCTATCTGTCCGTTTTCGTGCCATCGCAGAACCGCAGTGCCTCTCCCGCCGTAACCGCGTGGGTAAAATCATGAATATTCTTTAATTTACGCGGGAATACCATGCCTCCGTACAACATTTCCGTGCTATGCTGGTCCGAGCCGGCAGTCATGGGAAGATGATGTTTCCCGGCATAGGCCACCGCCTTGTCATTGTATTCCGGATGCCCTTTCACCGTCGCATTGGCAGCGTTAAGTCCTTCCACTGCATCTACATACTCCGGAAACAGCCGAACCTCAGGTATGTAGGACGCCTCCCTGTAAGGGTGCGCCTGACAGACGATTCCCCCGCCCTCATGAACCAGGCCCAGCTGTTCCTGTACCGTGGCATCCCGTATCTCCGGATGCGCCAGAAGCCAGCCCTTGTCAGGCCCGTAAATCAGAAATTCCGTTCCGCTATAGCAGGATTCCCAGCCAAACAATACCTGCAGATTCCATTTTTCCCCTTCTGCACGGGCATGTTCATATCCCAGACAGAACCGCTCCACCCATTCCTCCCAGGGCAGCGACCTGTCCGCCGCTGTATTGCCATAATAGAAATGATCCGTGACAATGATTCCCGTATAGCCGGCTTTCCCATAGGCCCTTGCCATCTCTGCGCCGGTACTCTGTCCGCAGGCGCTGCCCTCGCTGGTGTGCATATGTGTCTCATATAAATAACCGTCTGTTTTCATCAGATACCATCTCCCGGCTCTAATATCCCCTATTACACAGTATCTTTTTATTATACCCCAGTCCGGGTGCAATAGTCAATATGGCTGTTGGAACTCGGGATTTTCCGGTTCAAGTTCTATCGACTTCCGCTTCTCCATTGCCGCTTCTTCATATTTCCCCATTTCATGCAGGATAAATCCCATCATATAATGATAGCTTGCATTTTCTGGCTCCAGTTCTATCGCCTTCCTTAACTCCTTCTCCACTTCTTCATATTTCTCCATTTCATGTAGGATACCCCCCAGGCTGCCATGATACCATGCATTTTCCGGCTCCAGCTCTACCGCCTTCCTTAACTCCTTCTCCGCTTCCTCATATTTGCCCATTTCATACAAGACAGCTCCCAAACGGTAATGATAGCTTGCAGTTTCCGGCTCCAGCTCTATCGCCTTCCTTAACTCCTTCTCCGCTTCTTCATATTTCCCCTTTTCATATAGGGTACTACTCAAGTTGTCATGATAGCTTGCATTTTCCGGTTCAAGCTCTATCGCCTTTCTTGACTCAGTCTCTGCTTCCTCATATTTCTCTATTTTATATAGGGTACTACTCAAGTTGTCATGATATCTTGCATTTTCTGTTCCAAGCTCTATCGCCTTCCTATACTCCTTCTCCGCTTCCTCATATTTCTCCATTTCATGCAGAATACCCCCCAGGCTGCCATGATACCATGCTTTTTCTGGCTCCAACTCTATCGCCTTCCTATACTCCTTCTCCGCTTCCTCATATTTCTCCATTTTATGCAGGGTAAATCCCAGGCTACCATGATACCCTGCAGTTTCCGGCTCCAGCTCTATCGCCTTCCTATACTCCTTCTCCGCTTCCTCATATTTCCCCATATCATGCAGGGTAGCTCCCAAGATGCCATGATACCATGCATTTTCTGGCTCCAGCTCTATCGCCTTCCTTAACTCCTTCTCCACTTCCTCATATTTCTCCATATCATGTAGGATAAATCTAAAGCTACCTCGATAGCTTGCATTTTCCGGCTCCAGCTCTATCGCCTTCCCATACTCCTCCTTCTCCGCTTCCTCATATTTCTCCATTTCATATAGGGTACTACTCAAGTTATCATGATAGCTTGCATTTTCCGGTTCAAGTTCTATCGCCTTCTTCTTCTCCATTGCCGCTTCCTCATATTTGCCCATTTTATGCAGGATAACTCCCAGCATATAATGAGAAATTGCAGTTTCCGGCTCCAGCTCTATCGCCTTCCTATACTCCTTCTCCGCTTCCTTATATTTCTCCATTTTATGTAGGATAACTCCCAGCATATAATGAGAAATTGCAGTTTCCGGCTCCAGCTCTATCGCCTTCCTATACTCCTTCTCCGCTTCCTCATATTTGCCCATTTTATACAAGGCAGTTCCCAAACCGTAATGATAGCTTGCATTTTTCGGCTCCAGCTCTATCGCCTTCCTATACTCCTTCTCCGCTTCCTCATATTTCTCCATTTCATATAGGGTACTACTCAAGTTGTCATGATAGCTTACATTTTCCGGTTCAAGCTCTACCGCCTTCCTATACTCCTTCTCCGCTTCCTCATAATTGCCCATTTCATACAAGACAGCTCCCAAACGGTAATGATATCTTGCATTTTCCGGCTCCAGCTCTGTCGCCTTCCTTAACTCAGTCTCCGCTTCTTCATCTTTCTCCATTTCATATAGGATACTACCCAAGTTGCCATGATGGCTTGCATTTTTCGGCTCCAGCTCTATCGCCTTCCTATACTCCTTCTCCGCTTCCTCATATTTCTCCATTTCATATAGAGTACCCCCCAGGCTGCCATGATACCATGCATTTTCTGGCTCCAACTCTATCGCCTTCCTTAACTCCTTCTCCAATTCCTCATATTTCTCCATTTTATGCAGGGCAAATCCCAGGCTGTAATGATACCGTGCATTTTCCGGCTCCAGCTCTATCGCCTTCCTTAACTTCTTCTCCCCTTCTTCATATTTCCCCATTTCATGCAAGATAACTCCCAGGCTGCCATGATACCGTGCATTTTCCGGCTCCAGCTCTATCGCCTTCCTTAACTCCTTCTCCATTTCCTCATATTTCCCCATTTCATGCAGGGTAATTCCCAGGCTACCATGATATCTTGCATTTTCCGGTTCAAGTTCTACCGCCTTCCTCTTCTCCATTGCCGCTTCCTCATATTTCTCCATTTTATGCAGGATATCCCCCAAATTGTCATGATATCTTGCATTTTTCGGTTCAAGCTCTACCGCCTTCCTCTTCTCCATTACCGCTTCCTCATATTTCTCCATTTCACGCAGGGTAACTCCCAAATTGTCATGATACCTTGCATCTTCCGGCTCCAGCTCTATCGCTTTCCTTAACTCCTTCTCCGCTTCCTCATATTTCCCCATTTCATGCATGGCATCTCCCAAGATGCCATGATACCCTGCATTTTCCGGCTCCAGCTCTATCGCCTTCCTTAACTCCTTCTCCGCTTCTTCATATTTCCCCATTTCATGCAGGGTAAATCCCAAGCCGCCATGATACCCTGCATCTTCCGGCTCCAGCTCTATCGCCTTCCTTAACTCCTTCTCCCCTTCTTCATATTTCCCCATTTTATACAAGGTAACTCCTATCAAATAATGATATCGGGAATTTTTTGCATTCAGGTTTACTAACTGCTTTCCTATTTCCCAGGCTTCTTCATAGTTACCATTATTTAATAATACAACAGCTTCTCTATATAGTCGTTGCTGATCTGCCTGATTTGTAATCTTCTCAACAACATGGTTAATATCTCCCGCTTCGGTTTTATCTTCTGCATGTTCCCCCTGCTCAAACGCTTTGCCCCCTAACGATTCTTCTGTAAATCTATCAATAGAATCGGAAAGCATCTGGAAACGTTCTTCTGCATCATTCAAAAAGACTTCTTTGGATGGCAGTTTGTAATCAAATGCAACTCCCATAAAACACATTACTTCATCAAACCCATTATGTTTAATGAAATATCCCTCTGCCTTTTCCAGAAAATCTAAAACCCTTCCACATACTTTGTCTTTTTTATACATCATCCAGTACGGAAACAACCATTCTTTTTTCAAAAACTTTTCGCTATTGTCAGTCAAAAAGTCCATGAGACTGTTATCATTACCCGCATATCCAATAAAAACCGGATGATACTCTGAAAAAACCTCTCCCAATGCCTTTTTCCAATTGTCATGAAGCGCCTCCAGCTCATCTGTCCTATTCTTTGGGTCAAGCAAAAGATCCCTATGGATTTTTATGATAGTAGGTCTCGATATGTGTTTGGTAACATAATGTGCCAAAGATTCATGTCCTATGACCAAAGGTATTTTTTGCTCATAATAATTCACCGCATCTTCTGCCAAATGGTCAAAATTAGTTGTTATCACAACATTATGCCTGGTCTGTGTCAATAAATGCGAAAGCATGACGTATCCGATACTGGGTCTGGCATGTTCCATCAGTTTTTCCAGATAATTGTATCCATCCAGCGGCTGCTTTAGAAAACGTCTTTCATAAAATTTACTATGAAACAGAATCTTGCGGGGGATAAAAAAGCGCAGACTG
This sequence comes from uncultured Acetatifactor sp., assembly GCA_910577185.1. Taxonomy (GTDB): domain Bacteria; phylum Bacillota; class Clostridia; order Lachnospirales; family Lachnospiraceae; genus Acetatifactor. The sequence continues at coordinate 7 of CAJTLR010000078.1, read as the reverse complement.
TCCCTAT
>CAJTLR010000077.1 GCA_910577185.1 uncultured Acetatifactor sp. | reverse complement strand
TGGATTTGTTACGCAGTAGAAGCGCGGTTTCGGGGGATAAGGTATAAATCCCTTGCCGCGCCAGATACGCGCCCGCAAAACCGCTTGTAGCAAGGCTTTTTCTGCCCCTACTGCGTAACAAAGGGCATGAAAAAAGCGGCGTTCCTGTTCTCCCATGTAGAGAGTAAGAAACGCCGCTTCTGCGTCGTATTCAGTTTTTAGTACAATACCCTGCTTGTCCGTCGCTCGAAAAACCTTGATTTTCCAGTGTTTTCAAAAGTATCGTTATCTAACGTCAGCTTTCGACAGACCAGAATTTAAGAGAATGATGAGTGATATTGAAGCAGGAACGGTGAACTGTGTCATTGTGAAGGACCTTTCCCGTTTCGGACGCGACTATATTGAATCCGGGAGATATCTACAGAAATTATTCCCGGCCCTTTCTGTGCGCTTCATTGCGATTACAGACCACTATGACAGTTTCCGGGCTGATGTGTCGGAAAGTGGCATTGTTCTTCCTATCAAGAATTTCATCAACGATTCATACTGCAGGGATATATCTGCGAAAGTAAAGAGCCAGTTTGAAGTAAAACGGAAAAATGGAGAATGTCTTGCGTCATTTGCCCCCTATGGATATCGAAAATCGGAAAATAACAAGAACCGTCTTGTATTAGATGAATACGCGGCAGATATTGTCAGAAAAATATTTGCGTGGAAAATAGAAGGGATGGCCGTTATATCAATTGCGAAGAAGCTAAACAGTCTTGGCATACTGTCTCCGAAAGAATATAAAAAGTCCATGGGCGAAAACTATACCGGAGGATTTTCTGGAGCGGTCAGATCACAGTGGGGAAACACTACTGTAAAACGTATACTGACAAATGAGACTTACCTGGGGCATATGATACAGGGAAAAAGGGAGAAGATTAACTATAAGCTGAAAAAGAGTGTAGATAAGCCGCGGGATGAGTGGGTAAAGGTACAAAATACCCATGAGGCGATCATATCAGAGGATCAGTTCCGGACTGTTCAAAATCTGCTGAAAACAGACTGCAGAGTAAGTACGGTGACAGAAAAGAACGGGCTGTTTACAGGTATTCTCTTCTGCAGGGACTGCGGGGAACAGATGATCAGACGTATTAACCGTTACAAAGATACCCAAAAGATTTATTATATCTGTTCCACAAAAAACCGGGGAGAGGGCTGCAGCAGACATAGCATCCAGGAGGAACAGTTGAAGGAGATGGTTACGGAACTGACCCGGCATTATGCCAATGCATTCTTGGAGGAGAAGAAGGTATTTGAAAAAGCTCTGGAAATGGAAGCGAATTTCGAATCTATAGTCCGCTATGATACAGAAATTGCAAGGCTTAAAGAGGAACAGGATAAATATTATTTGCTTTGTTCCAGTCTGCGCAATGACTTAAAACAGGGTGTCGTCACAAAAGATGAGTTTGAAAGGCTGTACAGTGATTTTAAGCGGAAGGCTGCTGAGTTTGAGGAGGCCCGGCAGAAGCAGCAGGAAATGATAAAGGAAGTGTTCCGGAATGGCGTTATATCAGCGGCGCGGCTGAAAATGATGCAGAGTTGTTCGGAACTGAAAGAGATAGACCGCAGCACTCTTTGCAGTATGGTAAAGAAAGTCAGTGTACTTGAGAACCGGAGGCTGGAGATTGAATTCTATTACAGGAATCAATACCATATTATGCAGGAAGCGAACCAAAGGCTGCAGGAACTCAGGGAAAAGCAGCCGACAGGAGCTTATGGATCTGCTTGTATGTCCTCAAAATAGGAGATAAATAAGGAAAGGAGCGCATGAGAATGGGAAGAATATCCAAACGGGGTGCCGCTTTGCAAAAAAATGCAGAGCAGCATGTGGAAGAAAACCGCGGAAGACGCAGATATAAGGCCGGAATATATGCGAGGCTTTCTTCAGATCAGGATAAGAAAGCCTGCAGACAAGCCTTAAAAAATGAATCTGTGGAGACACAGATAGAGATAGCAAAAAAGTTTGTGGAAGAATATAATGAAAAGGCTGCAAATGAAGTGATGGATATCGTGGAATGTTATACGGATCTGGGGAAGACGGGAAGCAATTTTGAAAGAGAAGGTTTCCTGAGGCTTCTGCAGGATATCCGGCTCGGAGACATCAATTGCGTTATCGTGAAGGATCTGTCACGGTTTGGCAGAAATTATCTGGAAGCCGGAAATTACATAGAGAGAATATTTCCTTTTCTGGGCGTGCGATTCATTGCAATTGCTGACGGTTTTGATACCGGAAAAGCGGAAAATGAGAATAAGCAGATGACATCCGAGATTAAGAATCTTGTGAATGATATGTATGCAAAAGATTTTTCACAAAAGGCCAGGATTCATTTAAAGCAGAGGCGGGAACAGGGTTCCTATGTGGGTGGACCGCCTCCCTATGGATATAAGGCAAAATGGGAGGGAAAACGCCGTATACTGATACCTGATACTGATACAAAGGAAATTGTGAGATTTATTTATATGAAATTTGTTGAGACGGAGAGTTACACTGCGGTTGCCAATGAACTGAACCGCAGACGCATCAATCCGCCGAAGCGGTACAGCCAGACAAGAGAGGTGTATTATGGCTCTGGCAATAACGGATACAAGGGATGGGATAAGGGGGCGGTAGAAAGAATTCTGAAAAGTGCGGTTTATACCGGCGCTTTAGTACAGGGAAAGAGTAGTATTACTGCCAGAAATGAGAAAAACCGTATCCATAAGGCGGAAGAGGAATGGACGGTTATGGAGAGCACACATGAACCGCTGATCGGAAAAGATTTATATGGCAGGGCCATAGAAGTACGGCAAAAAATAGAGAAAAGAACAGCGGCGAAAAAGCATCCTGCCGAAGACTGCCCGTTAGAAGAGAATATTTTTGACAATGTATTGTACTGCGGTGTGTGCGGCAGGAAAATGACGCGGAGCAGCCAGGTGAAGCAGTATGCTGACGGAGAAAAAGCAAGGCTTGAAGGGTATTTCTGCCTGAACAGCGGCCAGACAAAGACCATAGTATGTCCGGAATCAAACCGTATATCAAAGAACGAACTTCTGGAGATATTGCTTCCCCTTATCCGTATGGAGTTTGCAGTTTGCCTCAAAAAGCCAAAGCGTTACATAGAGTATGGAAAAGAAAGGATAGCGGAAGCTGAAAAACGAATTGAGGGAAAAAAACGTGATGCAGAAGGTAAAATGAGGCGTTTCCGTGAAGAAGAGGGTATGATATATATGAGCTACCATGCAGGAGAAATTTTGCAGAAGGACTATGTAGCATTCAAACTTAAGCAGGAGGACAGACTGGAGGAACTGCTGAAACAGCAGCAGGAGTGGAAAAAGGAAAAAAAGAAACTGGATAAGCTGGAAGAAAAATATCTTGCCGCCATAAGAGCGCTCATGAAGCTGAAAAATGGAAAACATTTTACAAAAGATCTGGTAGAGGCCTTTATCAATAAGATATATATTTACCCGGGAAAACGGATCCAAGTCTTGTTTACGGTCACGGCGGACAGTATGGGAGGGTAAGTGGATGGGGATATTGGCAATATATCTGCGGTTATCCTTAGAAGACAAAGATACTTCCTGCGATGGCAGCTTTATTCAGGATGAGAGCAATAGTATTGGAAATCAGAGAAAACAGATACTCGAATACATATATCACAACCATGAGCTTGCAGAATATGAAGTCATGGAATTCAGCGATGACGGGTACACCGGCACCAGTATGGAAAGGCCGGGGATGCAGGAACTGCTAAAGGAAATGAGGGCAAACCGCATTCATTGTATTGTTGTGAAGGATATGTCACGTTTTTCAAGGGACTATATTGAGATGGGAACATATCTGAATCAGATATTTCCGTTCCTGGGTATTCGGTTTATTGCGATAAACGATCGCTATGACAGCAGGGAACACCATGGAAGCACGATTGAGATCGATACGGCTTTCCGGACGCTTTTGTATGATATGTACAGTAAGGATATATCGGTTAAGGTGAAGGCTTCCATAGAAAGTAAGTGTATGAGCGGGGAATATGTCTTTGGACAGGTTCCTTTCGGATATGCAAAAAGCAGTGAAAGGAAAAATGCCGTCATAGTAAATGAGAAAGAGGCAGAAATCGTGAGGTATATCTTTTCGCTTGCCCTACAGGGGAAAAGCAGTGTTCAGATTGCAAGACAGCTTTACGAGGAACATGTGCCGACAATTATGCAGATCAGAAAGCCCGGAAAAGAAAACCAGGACGGAAAACTACATGCGTGGAGCGGACAGGCAGTCAGAACCATCCTGAATAATCGTTTTTATCTTGGCGAGATGGCATATGGGAAAACTATGAGAAAATCTGTGGGAAGCAAGGAGCGCGAGGCTGTTTCCAGGAAGGATTGGAAAGTCATACCTGCTCACCATGAGGCGTTGGTATCAAAAGATGTTTTTGAGCAGGTTTCAGCCTTTAAACCAGGACATTCCACAAAGAGAAACCGAGAAAAGCATCCGCTTACCGGAAGGCTGTTTTGCGGGGGATGCGGGTATTCGCTCAATTACAGGCCGATTCGGGGAAAAAACCGTTACAGACGGTTTGAATGCAGAAAACATGCGTTGCTTCAGATACCGGAATGTTGTACTTATATGAACGCGGACTTGCTGGAGGAAACAGTGCTTTTCATGCTGCACAAGGAATTGGTGCTGCGCGGAAATGCTATGAAGCAGGAAGAGAACCTATTGCTGATCAAAAAATCAGGAATTCAGGCGCTAAAAAAGAAAATAAAAGGATACCGGCAGGAAGAAAAGCAGATCCAGGCAGAGAAAAATGCTTTATATGAAAAGTATGCATTTACAGGGCTTCCGGCTGCGAAGTATCAGGAAATGGCAAAAGAACTGACAGAAAGGATGTCTGTATTATCCCTGTCAGAAAGTGAAGATATTGGGAGACTTGCAGGACTGGAGGACGATTGCCGGAAACTGGAAGCAGATATGAAGCAGATGATCCGGCATTCCCATATAAGGGAACTGACACAGGAAGTGGTCGATACATTTATTAAGAGAGTATATGTTTATAAAGACAGGAGGATAGAAATAGAATGGAATTTTAGTGTGGATTCGGGGGACCAGTAGTTTCCGCGAGAAGGCAACCGGGTAAATAGCTTATTGATGTGGTGGAATATCGTGAAGCAGAGGCAGCCTTGAAATTCCTCTGCCGTAATAGTATAATATAAATAGGCGAGAAAGGAAACAATACAGCATGGCGAGGAAAAAACAGAATCTGAAGACGGATATCATACTGAAGAACTACTGGAGGGATAATGAGCGATTTGCTGACCTTTTCAACGCAGTTCTGTTCGGGGGAGAGCAGGTAATACAGCCGGACGAGTTGGAGGACCTGGATGCGGAAAGCTCCACCATACTGGAGCACAGAAAACATGCAGAAGGAATCGCAGCATCCAGGGATAACATAAAAGTCAGGAAAAAGTCTGCTGCATATGGGATAGAACTGGTGATGCTGGGGAACGAGTCACAGGAGCATATAGATTATGCGATGCCGATGAGGGTGATGGGTTACGACTACAGCGCCTATAAAAAGCAGTATGACAGTAATGCTGTGAAGTATAAAAACGCGGACGGCATGGAAGAAGATGAATACCTTTCCAGGATGAAGCGCACAGACAGATTTCTGCCTACAGAGTTGTCGGTAGAAAACAATTGAAGAATCGGGAAGTGTTGGGGATAATATAAAAATAAACGAAAGGTTTTCGAAAGATGTAAATTGTTAAAGCAATGTGATTGTAATATAAATTCTGAGGGAATTGGAGGTAGAATATATGACTTTGCGACAGGAAGCATATGCCATGATTGACTCTTTACCAGATGATGACAGTGTTAAGTTTTTTATAGATATGATCAGGCAGTTTAATATAGTAACCAGAAGAACAGGGGAAATATCCAGGGGACAAAATTTATTATCAGAAAAAAGACAGGCATTTTTACACATGGAGGAACTGAAGAACAAGTATCCATTCCCGAAGGATTATGATTATGAACAAGTCAGAAAGGAGGCGATGGAAGAGAAATATGGTGGCGTTAATTGACACTAATGTTATATTAAACTATATCACAGACCGGGAAGACAAGTATCGGGATTCTTCAAAAACAGTTATGGATTAATGCTCACAAGGAAAAGTTGATGGCTATATTGCTTTTCATTCGTTGTCTATTATATGGTATTCTCTTCGGATTCCGGATGAGGGAAAGCGAAAGTGGTTAAAAGATATTTGCAAGATATTGACGGTAACAGGTGCTTCGCATGAATAGGTGTTAGAGGCAATAGAAAATATACAATTTAAAGATTTTGAAGATTGTCTGCAGGATGAATGTGCCAGAATGGTAAACGCAGATTGTCTGGTGACATGTAATTTGAAAGATTTTAAGGAAGCTAAAACAAGGATTTTCAATCCAAGCGAGTTTGTGGCATTATTGGAATAATTTTAATAGAATAGTAATAAGTGTAAATTTCAGATAATCTAACATGACAATAACTTACTATCAGATTTTACTGTACTTAGCAATTATTTACCATCAACCCAACGAAGTTATGCGGGTTTGCGGGTTCTCGGTTCTAAAAAAAGTGAAAAAAGTACGTGACAATTACTTGACATCAACGGGATATGGCCGGCTGAATGTACTCGGGACTTTTGACGCGCTGATTGGGGTGTGAGAATGAAGTCAAGTTGTACAACATTTATAGATGCCCATATCTGATTATGTACGCGTTTGGAAAGAGCAAGATTGGGGGACACATCCTGAAAAGCTTAACTTTGATATTGTAGATGGTGCTAAGCACAGGCATCTGTAAATTAGGAGACGTATTTATAAAAACTGGAAAGTCACTCATTTTGCCAGCCGTGAAATGGGTGATTTTTATAAGTTCTTTTTTACTGGCAGCAAACGATGCAGATCCTTTGTTTTGCGCGATTTTCCTGCGGTTATGTGGCCTGCAGTGAAAAGAGCCGCGCCGAATGGGATAAACATCAGGCATAACGCGGAAGTGTTATCAATAAGCGCAAAGCCAATATTCTTGCAAGGCTGGGAAAGATAACTCTCTTTTCGGAATTGTGTACTCAGTGAAAATGGGGCAATCCATATGCATTGCGGGTGAAAGGGAGATATTTTATATTCAAATATATAAATTAGATTATTTTGAGGTGATAAAATGGATAAAGGACGTATTATTTTTTTGAACGGAGTAACGAGTGCAGGGAAAACATCGATAGTCGAAGCCCTTCAGGAGCGTGATGACATATTCTTTTACGTTGTTGCAAATGATTTATTTCAGGAGATGATAGGGGATAAATATTTGCGTGAAAACTATTGGAAATATCTTAGCGAAGTTATCATTATGATGTACCATGCTGCAAAGCTCTATTCAGATATGGGAAAAAATATTCTTATTGACGGCATACTGGTTGAAAGAGAAGAAATAACGCCTCATTATCAGCAGTTGCTGGAAATATTGAAAAATAATCCACTGGATTTGGTTGAAGTATATTGTCCGCTGGATGTATGCAGAAAAAGAAATATCATGCGTGGAGATAGATACGAAAGTCAATCCGATGAACAACATGAATTGATGGCAAAAAATATAGAATATACGTTGCGGGTAGATACAAGTTTGTTCAGTGCAGATGAATGTGCAGATATAATTGTTAAGAAATTGTTTTAACCCATAAATATGCATTATGCTTCAAATTTTATGCAGTAGGAACACTTTTCCGAAAATGGATAAAGATAATTGGATAGGATGTAGTTTGCAGAGAATGAACCGGGAAAAGTTGGTAGGGTTATCAGTATTTTTTGCTTAGTATCTTTGCCTTTCCGGGAAGGACAGCGATGTGGGAAGCACCGCTGATTCGGGAAGTTCAGGAAACACAGAGGCCATATTCAGGGCCGGGAGCAATAGCATTGGCAGTCCGTGACACGAACCTGACATCAGCGGGGATGGACGGCTGAATGTGTCAGGGACTTTTGACGCGCTGATGGGGGGAGGAAACACAGAGGGCAGTTATTTCAGGACAGATAAATATTTCTCTTTATATTCCTGAAATTTCTGCCGGTATTCCTGGCTGTCGTTTCGGATTTCACGCAGGGATTCATGTAAGTTCATGCTCTGGTGCGCGATATCCAGCACGCATCCGGCAATGTTGGAGCAATGGTCGGAGGTACGTTCCAGGTCCGTCAGCATGTCTGACCATACAAAACCGGCTTCCATGGAACAGCCTCCCTGCTGAAGACGGAGAATGTGGCTGGTACGCATTTTTTCCTTAAGACGGTCAATGACCTGCTCCAGGGGTTCTACCATGGAAGCGGCCTGCAGGTCATCCTCCACGGATGCCGCCAGGGCAAGATCCAGGATTTCGCTGATGGCAGAAAATAATATTTCCAGTTCGGTGACGGCAGTATCGGTAAAACGTAAATTTTTATTCTGTATTTCTTCTGCGGCTTCCAGAAGGTTTACGGCATGATCTGAAATGCGCTCAAAGTCCCCGATCAGTTTCAGCAGTTTTGCCGCTTCCATGCTGTCCGGGCCGCTGATCTGCATGGTGCTGAGCTTTACAAGATAAGTGCCTAAAATATCCTCATAATAGTCAGTTTTTTCTTCTTTTTCCCGTATGGAAGAAGCCAGCTCCGGGGAAAAATCTTTCAGGGAAGCAATGCCCTCTTTCAGGGAGGCCACGGCGGTATATGCCATGTCGGCAGTCACCTTGCGGCAGCGTTCCAGGGCGATGGAAGGGGCAGTGAAAAATCTGTCATCCAGCTCCATATAACTTTCGGTCTGTTTTTCCTCGGGAACCAGTCTGGTCACCAGCTTTTCCAGAAAACCGGACATGGGCAGCATCAGCACCATACAGAGAAGATTGAAAACAGAGTGTGCCGCGGCAATACCGAAAAGGGAGGCCGGCTCCGACAGAAATTCCAGGCTGAAAAAGGCCCTGGCAAGACAGAACACCAGCATCCAGAACGCAGTGCCGATCACATTGAAGGATAAATGTACCAGGGCGGCCCGTTTCGCGTTTTTGTTGGCGCCCACCGATGAAATCATGGCCGTGAGACAGGTACCGATATTCTGCCCCATGATAATGGGAACGGCAGCGCCGTAGGAAACCTGGCCCGTGACCGCCAGCGCCTGGAGAATACCCACAGACGCGGAACTGGACTGGATGATGGCAGTCAGGATGGCACCGGCAAGTACTCCCAGAATGGGATTGCGGAATAGGAGAAAGAGATTCTGGAAAGCGGGAATATCGGAAAGCCCCGACACTGCCCCGGACATTGTCTCCATGCCGAACATCAGTGTGGCAAATCCCAGAAAGATGGTTCCGGTGTCCTTTTTCTTTCCATCCCGGCAGAACATGTAAAAGATGATTCCGGTCAGGGCCAGTACGGGAGTGAAAGAAGATGGTTTCAGCAGCCGGATAAACAGATTGCCGCTGTCGATTCCGGCCAGGCTCAATATCCATGCCGTGACTGTGGTGCCCACATTGGCTCCCATGATCACATTGACGGCCTGCCGCAGCGTCATAAGGCCGGAATTGACAAAACCTACCACCATGACCGTGGTGGCAGAGGAACTCTGAATGACAGCCGTGACACAAAGTCCGGTCAGAATGCCGGCAACCCTTCCGGTGGTGAATTTTCCCAGGAGGGAACGCAGTTGTCCTCCTGCCCGCCGTTCCAGGGCCTGGCCCATAATATTCATGCCGAAAAGAAATAAACTTAATCCACCCATCAGTGTCAGTGCGTTAAAGATGTCCATAAATTTGTCTCCTGATTCTTTTATATTTTATGTTTCCCATATTTTCAGGCAAAAATCCAAAGAAACTTTTTTGGGTGTACAAAAAGGCGGATTTTCAACCAGGAAAATCGTACTGACGACCATATAAACATGGGGATTTCCCACGCAGACGACTCCCTTTTTTGTCCCGAACATAACATGGGGACCGGGAAGCTGTCAGCGGTTTTTTTCTTGTATTTTTTCCGGGAATCCGTTATACTGGAAAGGACATTGCGGTAGAACGAAAATATGTAACAGTTCAGACGGTTCACGGAACTGTTGTGAAAATACAGGTATTTACTAAATTTAGAAGGAGGCCGGTTTCGGCTGGCCGGGGATTTGTAAAATGATACAGAGAGAAAAATTAGCACAGTTTTATTTTGCCCAGTATAAGGAATATGCCCAGAATGTAAGAAAGAAGAGCAACAATGGAAAGAAAACATATGAGGAAAGGGTGGAACGTATTCTGACGGAACTGAAGCGGGCCAAAGACGGCAGGGTGAGCCAGCCGCACCTGGAGGAGTATCACAGACAGATCAGGAATCTGGTCTATTTTGCCATCCGGGACCACAATCATATAGTCACCATGAAAATCAGGGACATTATGATGAAGGAACTGGTGCGCCTGGACATTGCCAGCCTGAAAGCAGAGGAGCAGGAACTGGTCACGGTAAAGTTCCTGGAATATCTTCGCAGGGAAAAGGCTTTTGAACTGTGTCAGAAGACACTGCGTTCCCTGCTGAACAGTTATGTGGATGTGGAACTGAAGAACCAGATTATTGATCTTGTTCCCACCAGGCCCGAGACAGAGTTTCCAAAGGCGCTGGAAATGGAGAGGAAGTTTGTCCTGCATATCGGCCCTACCAACTGCGGCAAGACTTATCAGGCGCTGGAGCGGCTCAAACAGGCTGAATACGGTGTTTATGTGGGACCGCTGAGACTGCTGGCGCTGGAAGTGTATGAGAAGATGAAAGACGCGCAGATTCCCTGTACCATGCTGACAGGGGAAGAATGCATCTATGAGGAAAACAGCAGAATTACTTCTTCCACTGTGGAGATGCTGGATCTGGACCAGAAATATGATGTGGCCGTTATCGACGAAGCACAGATGATAGCGGATCCTGACAGGGGACATTCCTGGACCAGGGCGATTCTGGGAGTCCAGGCCAGGGAAGTTCATGTGTGCATGAGCGGTTCCGCGGAGGAAGTGGTCACACATCTGATTGCTTTGTGCGGGGATACGTTTGAGGAACACCGGTATGAGAGAAAGACGCAGCTTCTCTGTGAAGACGAAGCGTTTTCTTTCCCGGAGGATGTGCGGGAGGGAGATGCGCTAATCGTATTTACGAAGAAAATGGTGCTGGATATTGCGGGAAGACTGGAGAGAAGGGGAATCCGGGTCAGTGTGATCTACGGAAGCCTTCCGCCTGAGATCCGGCGCAGACAGATCCGTATCTTCGCAGAAGGGAAAACCCATATTGTAGTGTCCACGGACGCCATAGGCATGGGACTGAATCTTCCGGTGCGGAGGATTGTATTTGTGCAGATCGAAAAGTTTGACGGAAAGCGCACCCGGCATTTAAATACGGCGGAAATCCGTCAGATTGCGGGACGGGCAGGGCGCTTCGGGCTCTATGACCCGGGGTATGTGACGGCGGTTGGGCAGGAGAATCTGGATTATATCAGGAAACATTTCCATGAGGAAGAACCGAGGGTGAAACATGTGAGTCTTGGATTTCCGCAGGTACTGCTGGATATGGACGAGCCTCTGGATGCGGTGATCACCATCTGGAAGTCGGTGGAGATAGAGCCGCCTTTTGAAAAAATCAGTATCGAGGACGTTTTGTTTTTGTATGAAAGGGCTTACCGTGACAGAAAGGAAATCGATGGTTTTGAGGACAAGCATATTCTGTATCGTATGCTGACTTGTTCCATAGATACCAGAAACCGGGATGTGGTGGCATTGTGGCTGTATTACTGCAAAACCTATTCGGCAGATGTGTCCCTGCATTTTCCGGCGCTGATTATGTGTTCTGACTCCGGGCTGATACGTTATGAGACTTTTTACAAGCTATTGGATTTATATTATCAGTTTTCCGTCCGCATGGGCAAGGAAATCAATCAGGACCGTCTGGAGAGGGAGCGGGTCAAGACGGAGGATACGATTATGAGATACCTTTCCAAGGACAAAAAGCAGTACATCCGCAAATGCCAGTACTGCGGCAAACCACTGCCCCTGGAGACCGCTTTTGGAATCTGTGACAGCTGCTATTCACAGACAAGACGGGAGAGAAAGCGGGCACAGTAAAGACCAGGAAGGCAGATACAAATCAGAAAAGAGGAGATGTATAGGAAAGGCTGAGTGGGGAAAGCAGTGCAAGGAAAGGCAGGATGGGGAGCAGTATAGGAAAGGCAGGATGGGGAAAGCAGTGCAAGGAAAGGCAGTATGGGGAGCAGTATAGGAAAGGCAGGATGGGGGAAGCAGTACAAGGAAAGGCAGGATGGGGAGCAGTATAGGAAAGGCAGGATGGGGGAAGCAGTATAGGAAAGTCTGGATGGGGGGAAGCGGTATAGGAAAGTCCGAATGGGGAAGCAGTGCAAGGAAAGGCAGGATGGGGAAAGCGGTATAGGAAAGTCCGAATGGGGGAGGCAGCATAAAGAAAGTTGAAATTTAGAAAAAACAGAAAATAGAGAAATTAAGAAGTGAGGCTGCCGGCGTGTCATTTGAAAAAGCCTTCCGTTCATATATTGATAACAACATGACAGTCCGGTCATGCGGAATGCGGCATGGGCGGAAGGAACGGAGAGGAAATGAAGACAATTTATGTAAAAGACATCCTTCAAAAAGTTTCTGATGCAGGGCAGAATCACTGGAAAAGAGTGGTTCCCACGGTACTTTTTCTGTGCGCAATGTTTTTCCTGGGCAGATCTGCGGCAGAGATGGTGGGGGATATGCGGATGACAAATGCGGCAGCGATTATGGAAAGTGAGAACTGGGGGCTTGGTTTTGGAAAAGAAGGACAGAAACCTACAGGAAATGCTTCCGCGTCTGAGTTGAAAAAATTCGATACGTACTTTTGTGCAGAGGGAGACGAAAAAGTTATTTACCTGACCTTTGACTGCGGTTATGAAAACGGCAATACGGAACCGATTCTGGATGCCCTGAAAAAACATAACGCACCTGCCACATTTTTCGTGGTGGGCCATTTTCTGGAGTCTGCCCCGGAGATTGCAAAACGTATGGTAGACGAGGGTCATACCGTGGGCAATCATACATATCATCATCCGGATATGTCCAAGATTTCCGATATGGCATCGTTTCAAACGGAAGTGGATGATGTGAAGAGACTTTTCCATGAAGTGACAGGAAAGGAAATGTCGATGTATTACCGGCCGCCCCAGGGAAAATACAGCACTGCAAATCTGCAGATGGCCAAGGAACTGGGATATTCTACTTTTTTCTGGAGTCTGGCCTATGTGGACTGGAACCAGGATTCCCAGCCCAGCCACGAGGAGGCATTTGACAAACTTACAAAGCGGATTCATCCGGGGGCCATTGTGCTGCTGCACAGTACCTCAAAGACAAACGGGGAAATTATGGATGAGCTGCTGACCAGGTGGGAGGAGATGGGATATTGTTTCAGGCCTCTTTCCGATTTTACCGCAGAACAGTAGGCAGAACGTCAGGGGATCTTGAACGAAAAAAGTTTTGACTTACCACATCTGTGGTTTTATAATAAGAAAAGAAATATTGCCAGGAGGGGAACCTTCCTTGTGCAGGTGGAGATACAGAGGAGGAAGATTGAAAATGGAAAGTCTTCAGTCCGGAGTTTGCGTATGCACAGTATCCAAAAGCTCTGCCGTGCATAAAAAGCTGTGCAGAAATGGGGTAAAATATGGAAAAGGAACTGGTAGTCGTTATTGACTTTGGCGGTCAGTACAATCAGCTGGTGGCCAGACGTGTCAGGGAATGCAGTGTCTATTGCGAGATTTATTCTTATAAGACTGACCTGGATAAAATAAAGGCAATGCATCCGAAAGGAATTATTTTGACAGGGGGACCCAGCAGCTGTTATGAGGAAGGCGCCGCAACTTGTTCCCCGGAATTGTTTGAACTGGGTATTCCGGTGCTGGGTCTGTGCTATGGGGCACAGCTGATGATGCATGTGCTTGGCGGAAAAGTTTCACGGGCAGACATGCGGGAATACGGGAAGACAGAGGTGGACCTGGATACCACATCCCGTCTGTTTACGGATATTACGGCACATACAGTCTGCTGGATGAGTCATTTTGATTACATTGCCCGTCTGGCGCCGGGGTTCCGGGCGGTTGGGGTTACGGCAAACTGTCCCGTGGCCGCGGCAGAGTGCGAGGAGAAAAAACTATATGCGATTCAGTTTCACCCGGAGGTTCTGCACACGGTAGAAGGCTCCAAAATGCTGTGGCATTTTGTGCGTGATATCTGCGGCTGTCAGGGAGACTGGAGAATGGACTCCTTTGTGGAGGAAAATATCAGGGAGATCCGGGAAAAGGTCGGAAAAGGAAAGGTATTGTGCGCATTATCCGGCGGGGTGGATTCCTCCGTGGCAGCGGTGCTACTGTCCCGGGCGGTGGGACAACAGCTGACCTGCGTTTTTGTGGATCATGGTCTCCTTCGGAAGAACGAAGGGGATGAAGTGGAAAGGGTATTCGGCCCGGAAGGAAAATATGAGCTGAATTTTATCAGGGTGAATGCCCGGGAGCGATTTTACAGTAAACTGGCCGGAGTCTGCGAGCCGGAGAATAAGAGAAAGATTATAGGGGAAGAATTTATCCGTGTATTTGAGGAAGAGGCAAAGAAGATAGGCGCAGTGGATTTTCTGGTACAGGGCACGATTTACCCGGATGTGGTGGAGAGCGGCCTGGGAGGAGAGTCTGCGGTAATCAAATCTCACCATAATGTGGGAGGCCTTCCGGATTGCGTTGATTTTAAAGAGATTGTGGAGCCTCTGAAGAGTCTGTTTAAGGACGAGGTCAGGAAGGTGGGACTGGAACTGGGGATTCCGGAACATCTGGTGTTCCGGCAGCCATTCCCGGGTCCCGGGCTGGGCGTGCGCATTGTGGGGGAAGTCACTGCAGGGAAGGTGAAAATTGTTCAGGATGCGGATGCAATTTACCGGGATGAAATTGCAAAGGCCGGGCTGGACACAAAGCCGGACCAGTATTTTGCGGCACTGACAAACATGCGCTCGGTAGGCGTTATGGGGGATGAAAGGACCTATGACTATGCCGTTGCACTGAGGGCGGTGAACACGATAGATTTTATGACTGCCGAGGTGACAGAGCTTCCCTGGGAGGTGCTGAAAAAGGTGACCAGCAGGATCATCAATGAGGTGGGACATGTGAACCGGGTGGTTTATGACATTACAAGCAAGCCGCCGGGGACGATTGAGTTCGAATAGGGGACATTTGGACTGGAAAACTGATAAAATAAGGGTTTTCCAGTCCTTTTCATATCTCTGTGATGTTGATATGATGTTGAAAATAGAGCCAGCTACTTTTCCTACCCGGAAAATGGATGCAGTTGAATTTCCTGTCGAAATATGGTAACATCTCTTTGGGACTACCAGGATGGTAGGCGGTTAGCCCTCCCCGGAGGGACTGTGACCCTCCGTTTACATAGAAACCTGAAAGGGAATCTGGGAAAGGAGGGCTGAGCCATATGGATATTTTGGGACTTATTGCAGTGTTAAGTTTTGGCTTGACCTGCTTTGGTATCGGATATACATTCGGTAAAGATAGTAACAAGCCACAGAAATAGCCGCCCTCCCGTGACAAGGTAAGCGGCTATAGCTGTAAACTTATGAATCGGGCTAACCGTCTATCGGTAGCTCCAGTGGGGCGTCTGTTACCAGCAGGCGCCTCTCTTTATCTAAAGAATAGCACAATCTGCGGGAAAGTTCAAGAATTTTCTTCTGTCGGCGGTATCGCCCGCCGGAACTGATTGAGCCGATCTGCCAGCTGCTGATCTTTGTCCGGGTAAAGGTGGGAATAGGTATCCAGTGTGGTCTTCACGGATTCATGCCCCAGCCGGTCCGCAATCTCCAATGGGGCAAAGCCCATTTCAATCAGCATACTGGCGTGTGAGTGCCTCAGATCGTGGACTCTTATAATTGGCAGCCCCACTTTGGCGGCGATCCGCTTTATCTCTTTATCCAGGGCAGATTTTGTGAAATAGAATATCCGGTCCCCCTGTTCAATCCCATAGAGCTTTGCCATGTATTCCTGAATATCATCGTATAGAAAATCGGGTATGGATATACACCTTTTAGCCTTGGGCGTCTTCGGCTCCAGGAATAATTCTTCCCCGTTTACTTTTGCATAATTTTTATTGATATCGATTCGTTTTGAAGGGAGGATGTCTGCAGGGGTAAGGGCCAGCAGCTCCCCGGACCGCATCCCAGTGTAAAAGAGCACATCAAAGGCCAGCTTTACAGAAGATTTTTGTATAGCGGCGGAGAACTGCTCGTACTGCGCCTGCGTCCATATATTCATTTCCTCGGCCCGGCTCTTCCCCATGCTGCCGGCGGCCCGACATGGATTAGCAGAGAGCCGGTAATGGGCCACGGCATAATTCATGATGGCGGACAGCTGATTGTTAACGGTCTTGAGATATGTCTGGGAAAAAGGGGTTCCGGCTTCATCCCGGTAGGATATCAATTCGTTCTGCCATTTTCGGACCTTGATGGTGTCAATATCGCATACTTTCAGATTTCCGAAGTAGGGGAGCAGCTTCCCTTTTATGATGAACCGCTTATTTTCCATTGTGGTAGGCTTCAACCGGTGCGACATGTCCTCCAGATAGTTCTCCACCAAGGAGGAAAAGAGGATATCACTGGTATTGTTCTGCTGATCCAGGAATGAGCGCTCATACTCTTTGGCCTCGCGCTGTGTCTTAAAGCCCCGTTTGCAGATATGCTTCTTTTCGCCGGTCCAGTCCGTGAAGTAGAAGTTGGCATACCAGCGTGTGGTTTTTCCGTCTTTTAAGGTATACTTGTAGGCCGGCACGGCAGCTTCCTCCTTCCTGAATGATACTATGTATTATCCGAATATTTATTAACCTTTACAGATGTGCCGGTCACAGAAACTCCCATCATGTTTCCAGAAAAAGTCATAAGTTCATAGGAAATTCCGATAATAGCATTTCCACCTAAGTCTGTTGAATTTTTGATCATAATTTTCAAAACTGCTTGCTTTGCGGATCGTAGCTTTTCCGAATATTCAGATGCTTCGGCACCAAAGAGATCTGAAATGGATGCACCTATATCGGAAAAATATCCAGTTCCCATTACT
>CAJTLR010000076.1 GCA_910577185.1 uncultured Acetatifactor sp. | reverse complement strand
GTATCTCCACTGCCTTCTTGCAGTGCTCCTCCGGGTACCTCTCATAGTCCACGTCGTGCAGAAGCCCCACGCAGCCCCAATACTCCACGCCCTCCGGGGCGTTTTCCTCCTGCCGGTCCGAAAACGCCCCTGCGCCAAACCCAATGCCCACACCTGCCAGCAAGGCGGTCAGGGCCATGGCAGGAATTCCCCAGCGGAACATCAGTTCCCTTCTCCTCTTCTCCTTTTTCATCATTTCAATCCGCTCCTTCCAGCGAATCTGACGTTCTTCTTCCGTCTCCATCTATGTTAAAGTTTCCCTTCTGTCTCTTTCCTTTTCTCTTCTAATGTCCCCATTTTCCGCCATATCATTTTGGAAGATTCTGTATAAAATCTTCAAAAACGGCAATTCTCCCCTCAAACTGCCCGTAAAAATCCCTCTCCGTCTCGTAAACATCCATAAAAAAAGTCTGCAGAAAAAACATGTTCAGCTTTTTGGCAGTGTCCATGTCCTCCGCTCCATCCACTTTCGCTTCCAGATCATTTAGAAGATAATGCCATCGGCAGACAAAATCATGATTTTTCTTCTGGTCCGGTGTGTCAATCCATTTGCTCACTTTCACTTTGGAACGATTGGGAACCGTGCATTCCCCTGTCTGGAGAAAATATTTGAAATCTCCGTTCTCATAATAGCGCCCCAGGGGGAAAAGCCGGCACACCCCCGGCCTGCTGTCATGTATGCTGCAGCGTCCCTCCTGATTCAGAAAAACGCATCTTTCATCCTCCCCTGTCATTTTCAGGTTCGGCAGGATAACACCGGACACCACATTCAGCTCCGCCATCCCCTCCGCAAGCAGAACCGGGAATCCTTTTCCGGACTTTTTCTGGAGACTGTACACATCATACGGATCCAGAATCACAGAATTTCCCATCCCTGTACAGCACTTAAAGCATCCCCTGCACCCATGGCTGTCCGCTTTTACCATGTCATTGCCGTTATAAAGCCTTCCGTCAGAAATCTCCTCCAGAGAGATATTGCGTTTCATACCTGTTCTCCATATAAGCCAATGGAATCCGCCCTCTGCCCATCTTCTATTTGTTATAGCCCGCAGCAAAGCGTTTTTGTGACTTCCATATGACAAGAAAACTCCCACAAATCTGACAATATGATGTTTCGATCCATGGGAGTTTCCATTTCCTCTATATCACTTTTCGCTTCAAAGTCTCATTAATTCTTGCCGGCCAGTTCTCCGCGCAGTTTCTCGGTCAGGGCGGGCACGATCTTATTCAGATCCCCTACCAGTCCGAAATCAGCCACATCAAAAATGGGAGCCGTATCGTCCTTGTTGATGGCAATGATGATATCAGACTCTTCCATGCCTGCCAGATGCTGGATGGCGCCGGAGATACCAATTGCAAAATAAACATTGGGACGTACTGTCTTTCCGGTCTGTCCTACCTGCAGATCCTTGGGCTTCCAGCCTGCGTCAACAACCGCACGGGAGCAGCTCACGGTGCCGCCCAGAACCTCTGCCAGGTCTTCCAGCATCTTAAAGTTCTCGGGGCCGCCCATTCCGCGCCCGCCGGATACCAGAATCTTTGCATCCATAATATCCACGGTCTCGGACACTGCCTTCACAACCTCCAGAATTTCCACATAATTGTTATTGGGTGTAAATCCGGGATTGAATTCTTCCACATTTGCCTTTGCTCCCGCCTGTCTCTCCTTCTTCTGCATTACGCCGGGACGGACAGTGGCCATCTGGGGACGGAAATCAGGGCATGCGATGGTGGCAATGGTATTGCCGCCGAACGCGGGACGTGTCATCAGCAGCTGATTGTGCTTCTGCTCCTTGCCGGGAATGGGATTTAACGGGAAATCCCCAATGTCCAGCTGGGTACAGTCAGCGGTCAGTCCGGTGTGAATCCTTGCGGAGACACGGGGACCCAGATCACGTCCGATTGCGGTTGCGCCCACCAGGAAAATTTCCGGCTTATACTTGTTGATAACGGATGCCAGGGCATGGGCATAAGGCTCGGTTCTGTACTCTTTCAGTTCCGGATCGTCCACCACGATCACTCTGTCGGCGCCATACTCTGCCAGCTCGTCTGCCAGGCCTTTTACATCGCTGCCCACCAGAACAGCAGTGACTTCGGTGCCAAGATCCGCTGCCAGATCCTTGCCCTTGCCGATCAGTTCAAAAGCAATGCTGTTGACGATATTGTCCACCTGCTGCGCGAAGACATATACGCCCTTATATTCTTCTAAATTCATTGTTTTTCCTCCTAATTTAAATCGCTGCGCGATAGCACTAAAGGGTAAAGTCGCTTCGACACACCTATCATGAAACTTCATGCGGCCGGCGCTGCGTTTTTCTTAAATATGATTAAATTACATGCTTCACTTTCAGCTTGTCAACAATGTAATCAACCGCTTCCGCCGGATCAAGGGTAACCTTCTCTCCCGCTCCCTTTCTCACCTTGTCGGATGCCTTTGCGATCTGGGTGGGCGATCCCTTCAGTCCCAGATTGGAATCTTCCACATCCTTCAGGTCATTCCTGCCCCAGACGGTGATCTCTGCCTTGCAGGCATCGAAAATTCCGCCCGGCGTCATATATCTGGGCTCGTTCAGTTCGGCCAGGGCCGTGATCAGGCAGGGCATCTTTGCTTTCAGCACATGATATCTGTCATCATACTGACGCTCCACGATAACGCTGTCGCCTTCAATCTTCAGATTCTGCGCATAGGAGATTACCGGAATATTCAGATGTTCCGAAATCTGGGGACCTACCTGCGCGGTATCGCCATCGATAGCCTGACGGCCGGTGATGATCAGATCATATTCCATATTGCGAAGCGCGCCTGCCAGTGTCTGGGAAGTAGCCCATGTATCCGCGCCGCCCAGCACTCGGTCTGTGACCAGGACGCCTTTGTCCGCACCCATGGCCATTGCCTCACGCAGAACATCCTCTGCCTTGGGAAGTCCCATGGTCAGGACTGTCACTTCCGCACCGTACTGGTCTTTTAATCTGAGCGCTGCTTCCAGACCGGCCTTGTCATCGGGATTCATAATGGTCATCATGGCAGCTCTGTCCAGTGTACCGTCAGGATTGAACTTAACGCCGCCCTTGGTATCGGGAACCTGCTTAATACAAACAACAACTTTCATTGTATTTACACTCCTTATATTCTTTTTTCTATAACCGGGTCGCCTGACATTTTCGCGGGAAATCCTCCTGCCCCCGGCGTCTTCACCGTGTGCGGCGCTGAGGGTCCCCGCCATAATGCAGTCCTTATTTCAACAGTGCAGCGCTGATGACCATCCTCTGGACTTCGCTTGTGCCCTCGTAGATCTCGGTGATCTTGGCGTCGCGCATCATGCGTTCCACATCATATTCTCTCGTATAACCATAACCGCCGTGAAGCTGAACAGCCTTGGTGGTAACTTCCATGGCAACCTCTGCGGCATAAAGCTTGGCCTGTGCAGCCTCAAAGCCATACTCCTTCTGGGTGGCCTTTGCCATGGCAGCCTTATATACCAGAAGCTGAGCCGCCTGTACCTTTGTGGCCATGTCAGCCAGCTGGAACTGGGTGTTCTGCAGCGCCGCGATGGGCTTTCCGAACTGTTTTCTCTCCTTGGTGTAGGCGATGGTTCTCTCCAGTGCGCCTTCCGCGATGCCAAGGGCCTGTGCGGCGATACCGATACGTCCGCCGTCCAGTGTATGCATGGCAATCTTGAATCCCTGTCCCAGCTTGCCCAGCATATTCTCCTTGGGTACACGGCAGTCCGTGAAGATCAGCTCATATGTAGAAGAACCGCGGATTCCCATCTTCTTTTCCTTGGTACCGAAGGTGAATCCGGGAGTTCCCTTCTCCACGATAAAGGATGTGATCTCCTTGATTTTCCTGCCTCTCTTCTCGATGGTCCCGGTGACGGCAA
Source organism: uncultured Acetatifactor sp. (assembly GCA_910577185.1). GTDB lineage: Bacteria > Bacillota > Clostridia > Lachnospirales > Lachnospiraceae > Acetatifactor. Next base: position 13,334 of record CAJTLR010000076.1, on the reverse strand, counting down.
AAATCACATACACATCCGCTTCCTTGCCGTTGGTGATAAAGATCTTGGAGCCGTTGATGATATAGTCATCCCCATCGGCCACAGCCTTGGTCTGCTGTCCCTGCGCGTCCGTACCTGCGCCCGGCTCGGTAAGGCCGAATGCGCCAAGCTTCTCACCCTTTGCCAGGGGTACCAGATACTTTGCCTTCTGCTCTTCCGTACCGAAGGTCATGATAGGATCACAGCAAAGGGAAGTATGTGCAGACACAATAACGCCTGTGGTGCCGCAGACTTTGGAAAGCTCCTCCACGCACATCACATAGGTCAGGGGATCACATCCCTGTCCGCCGTACTCCTTGGGAACAGGAATACCCAGAAAACCGTTCTTTGCCATCTTCTTAGCGGTTTCCCTGGGGAATTCTTCGGTTTCGTCCACCTCCTGGGCCAGGGGCTTTACTTCTTTTTCGGCAAACTCCCTGAAAAGGGTGCGTGCCATTTCATGCTCTTTTCGCAGCGTAAAATCCATGATTACCATTCCTCCATATATATTTATCTGAATTTCCGTTTCCGCCGGCGCCGGCTACATGGAACCGCAAACCTGCAGAAAACGTTTTTAATAATACCACGGCACACAGAATCACCGCCCTGTCAGCCAGCGCGATGATTCTGCATTTATGTTGTCCGGACCTTTACTTCTTGCTGTAATCATAGAAGCCGATACCGGTCTTCTTGCCAAGTTTCCCTGCGCGAACCATCTTGCGGAGCAGGGGATGAGGACGATATTTGGAATCGCCGGTCTCATTCTGCAGTACTTCCATGATAGCCAGCACAATGTCAAGGCCTACCAGGTCGCCCAGTGCCAGGGGTCCCATGGGATGGGATGCGCCCAGCTTCATGGCTGTGTCAATGTCTTCCACGCTTGCGATGCCTTCCGCATAGATGCCGATGGCTTCGTTGATCATGGGAATCAGGATTCTGTTCACAACAAATCCCGGAGCTTCCTTCACTTCCACGGGAGTCTTGCCGATCTCTGCGGAGATAGATTTGATCTTCTCCACCAGGTCGTCGGGAGTGTTTGCACCTGCAATCACCTCCACCAGCTTCATTCTGTCCGCAGGGTTGAAGAAATGCATACCGATCATGGGTCTGTCCAGTCCGGCACCGATCTCGGTGATGGAAAGGGATGATGTATTGGTAGCGAAGATGCACTCGGGCTTCACAATATCCTGCAGTTCCTTAAAGGTGGTCTTCTTAATCTGCATATTCTCAGGGGCAACCTCGATTACCAGGTCACAGTCCGTACAGATATCCTTCAGACCGGTGGAAATCTTTGCGGATATGGCATCTGCCTGATCCTGGGTCATTTTCTCCTTGCCTACCAGGAAATTCAGGTTCTTCAGAATTCTCGCCTTGCCGCCATCGGCAAACTCCTGCTTGATGTCGCACAGAGCCACTTCATAACCGTCTGTCATGGCAAATGCCTGCGCAATGCCGGCACCCATGGTTCCTGCACCGATAATACCTACTTTCATTGAAAGTTCCTCCTTGTTTTGGTTTCTATGGTTTATTTTGTTTTTACCTATTTATTCCGGAAGGGCTCCTTCACTTTTTCCTTGTTCTTGTCAAGGAAGAAAGCCATGCCGTATCTCTGGTCTTCCGTCTCAAAACAATCGCCAAACAGTTTTTCCTCGATTTCAACGGCCTTATCCATCTCCAGCGCAAGGCCCTCGTTTATGGCCACCTTGCAGTTGCGGACGGCGATGGGGGCATTCTTTGCGATGGAAGCCGCCATCTTCTCCGCTGCGGGAAGCAGTTCCTCCTGGGTGTATACCGCATTCACAAGTCCGATCCGGAATGCCTCGTCGGCTTTGATGTTGCGGGCAGTGTAAATCATCTGCTTGGCCATGCCGGCGCCTACCAGGCGGGCCAGTCTCTGGGTTCCCCCGAAGCCGGGCGTAATTCCCAGACCCACTTCGGGCTGGCCGAACACGGCATTGTCAGAACAGATTCTGATATCGCAGCTCATGGACACTTCACATCCGCCGCCCAGCGCAAAGCCGTTCACTGCGGCGATCACAGGAATGGGGAAATTCTCCAGTTTCAGGAATACATCATTCCCCTTCTTGCCGAAGGAAGCGCCCTCCGCTTTGGACAGACTGCTCATCTCCCCGATGTCAGCGCCTGCCACAAAGGATTTTGAACCGGCTCCTGTGAGAATCAGGCATCGCACAGTGTCCAGGTCCACGGCATCCAATGTCTTGTCAAGTTCTTCCAGCACCTGGGAGTTCAGCGCGTTCAGGGCCCTTTCCCGATTTATGGTGATTATGGCGTACGCGCCTTTCTGTTCATATAATATAAATTCCATCGTATTATCCTTCCGCTTCTTTGTCTTTTTCGCAGTTACACTCCCTGACCCCAGGGATGATTGTCTCGGACAGCGCAATTCCCCGTCCGGCGGTTCTTCCATTGTCTTGAACAAAGGAAGAATGCCTCAAACCGTGAGCCATTCTTCCCATCTTACCTTCTGCAGTTATGTTCAGTCCTCAATCTTCACGATAGTGGAGCAGCCCATGCCGCCGCCGATACACAGCGTGGCAAGACCGGTCCTGGCACCCTTTGCCTGCATCTCATGAAGCAGGGTTACAAGGATACGGCATCCGGAAGCGCCCACAGGATGACCCAGGGCGATGGCGCCGCCGTTGGGATTCAGCTGCTTATCCACGTCGATTCCCAGATCCTTGCCCACAGCCACGGACTGGGCAGCAAATGCCTCATTTGCCTCAATGATGTCAAAATCTTCGATCTTCATGCCTGTCTTGGCCAGGACTTTCCTGGTGGATGCCACAGGGCCGATTCCCATAACTTCGGGACGGACGCCTGCCAGCGCGCCGGCAACAAAGGTTGCCATAGGCTTCACGCCCAGTTCCTTTGCCTTCTCCTCGCTCATGACAACGATGGCTGCCGCTCCGTCATTGATGCCGGAGGCATTGCCTGCTGTCACGAAACCATCTTTATTGATGGGGCGCAGTTTTGCAAGACCTTCGATGGTAGAACCGGCACGGGGGCCTTCATCTACTTTAAATTCAATGGTTTCCTTCTTTTTCTTCACCATCACAGGAACGATCTCCGCGTCAAAGGCACCTGACTTCTGCGCTGCCTCTGCCTTCTGCTGGCTCTTCAGTGCAAACTCATCCAGTTCCTCACGGGTCAGATTCCACTCACGGCAGATATTGTCTGCGGTTGTAATCATATGATAATCATTGAAGGCATCCCACAGGGCATCCTTGATCATGGTGTCCACCAGGGTGCCGTTATTCATTCTGTAGCCGTAACGCGCCTGGGGAACCGCATAGGGAGCCATGGACATATTCTCCATACCGCCTGCCACAACCACATCTGCGTCTCCTGCCATAATCATCTGGGCAGCCTGGTTCACACAGTTCAGACCGGAACCGCACACCACGTTCATGGTAACGGCGGGTACCTCAATGGGAAGTCCTGCCTTGATGGATGCCTGGCGGGCCACATTCTGTCCCAGTCCTGCCTGAATGACACATCCCATGTACACCTGATCCACATCCTCGGGCTTCACCCCGGCCCTGTTCAGGGCCTCCTTGATGACGATTGCGCCCAGCTCTGCAACCGGAGTCGTGCTCAGTGTGCCGCCCATGGTGCCGATTGCGGTACGGCATGCACCGGCTAATACTACTTTCTTTGCCATTTGTTTTTCCTCCAAATATGATTTCTGGTTGATTGTTATTTTTTTGTCACATTAGATGCTTCTAGTTTATCATAGTCACCGGCCTTTTGCAATCACTTTCCGGTTAAATTTTGCAGAATCCGCGTCACAGGCTTTCTGTCATCACGGCCAGGAACAAACCGTGACAGTTTACAGCCACAAGGGCCCCTGTCATGCCAGAACTTTATCCAGGGTCTCAAACAGCACATCCACATCAATGGGTTTTGCAATATGCCCGTTCATTCCGCAGGCCAGCGCTTCTTTTTTGTCTTCCTCAAAAGCGTTGGCAGTCATGGCTATAATGGGGATATTTGCCAGTTTCCGGTTTTCCAGCCTGCGGATGGACTTTGCCGCCTCATAGCCGTTCATCACCGGCATCTGGACATCCATAAGCACCAGCTGGTAATATCCGGGCAGGGAATTTTTCATCATTTCCACCGCGATCTGGCCGTTTTCCGCCACCTCCGTGCTGAAACCCGCATCTCCCAGAATTGCCACCGCAATTTCCTGGTTCAGCTCCACGTCTTCCGCCAGGAGAATTCTTCCCTTGTGACGCACTGTCTCTTTCCGGATGGTTACCTCTTCTTTCTCTTCCTCAACATTTATGACCGAATGCAGGCAGTTCTGAAGTTCCGACATAAACAGGGGCTTACTGCAGAACGCCGTGACCCCTGCCTCTTTCGCCTCCTCCTCAATATCGGACCAGTCATAGGCCGTCAGCACGATCACCGGTACGTCTTCCCCCATCTCCTTACGGATTCTGCGGGTGACTTCAATGCCGTTCATATCCGGCAGAAGCCAGTCAATAATATAGACACAGTAGCTGTCTCCACGGCTGAGGGCCTGATGGGTGCGCAGCACTGCCTCCTTTCCCGACAAGGTCCACTCGGCCCGCATCCCCATCTGCTGCAGCATGTAGGAGACACTGTCACAGGTGTTGAAGTCATCATCCACCACCAGCGCCCTGCCGTTTTTCAGCTCCGGAATCTCCCGGGTCTCCTTCTCCCCTGCATGGAGCCGGAACGAAAAAGTAACCGTAAACTCCGTTCCCACGCCCTGCTCGCTTTTCACCTCAATAATGCCGTTCATCATGTCCACAATATTCTTCGTTATGGCCATCCCCAGTCCGGTTCCCTGGATTCCGCTCATGGTGGTATTTTCTTCCCTCTCAAAAGGTTCGAAAATATGGGCCACAAACTCTTCGCTCATGCCGATGCCATTGTCCTTGATGGAAAATTCAAAATTGGCATACCCGGCAGGCGCCCCGGCCTTTTCCGTGACCCGGAGACTGACAATGCCTCCGGCACTTGTATATTTCACCGAATTGCTTAAGAGATTCAGAAGCACCTGGTTCAGCCGCAGCTTGTCGCAGTAAATCTCCTCGTCCCACACGTCCACCGCGTCCATGTACAGTTCCAGCTGCTTCGCGCGGATGTCCGCCTGCAGAATATTGCGCAGGCCGTGCAGAATGTCCGGCAGACTGCAGGGCTTTTCATCCAGATGAATTTTGCCGCTCTCGATACGGCTCATGTCAAGCACATCATTGATCAGGCTCAGCAGATGGTTGCCCGATGTCATGATCTTCTTGAGATATTCCTCCACCTGCTCCTTCTGGTCTATATGGGTAATTGCCAGCGCCGTAAAGCCCACAATGGCATTCATGGGCGTGCGGATATCATGGGACATATTGGACAAAAACAGACTCTTAGCCTTGCTGGCCCGGTTTGCCTGCATCAGGGCATCCTCCAGCAGGCCCTTCTGTTCCATCTCGCTGCGGATTTCCTCATCCACGCTGCGGAATCCCAGAACAATGCCGTGGTTCCCATCCCACTCGCCCGCACGGACTATTTTTATCTGGTAATATTGTGTCTGGTCGTTTACTTTTACACGGTAATTCGCATGATACTGAAGCTTTTTTTCCAGTTCCTTTCTCACGGTGTCCAGGGATACCGCCTGGGCAAGCATCTCCCGGTCTTCTTCACAGACATAGTCCTTTATATATCGTCCCATGCTCTCCTCCAGGAATATGTCTCCCCTGAAAGCCGCATCAAACATGGAATTTTCATCCTTGTCATCCCGGAGCAGAATGCCTTTTCCCGTATCAATGTCAAAATAGCAGACCCGGTTGAAGTCGATACTCAGCGCCCTCACCAGTTCCCTCTGGCGTCTCTCGTTCTGCTTCTCCTGCTGTTTCTGGGCAGTGCAGTCCAGGAGGAACCGCTGGTAAAACATCTCGCCGTTCTCTTCCATCAGCTTCACATTGCCCATGATATGCAGGATATCCCCGCTTTTGTGCCGCACCCGGTATTCGATGCTGACGCTGTCCCCCTCATTTTTCAGATGCGATATTTTTTTCTGGAGATTTTCCCGGTCTTCCTCCAGCACGGTGGGGGATACCAGCTCAAATCCGCCCTCCATCAGCTCTTCCATATTGTCAAATCCCAGGATCTGCAGGGCGGCCCTGTTAATGCTGATAATTTTCTTTCCATCCAGCGTATGACAGATCACGCCGCAGTCGATGACATTGAAAACCGCCTCCAGCGAACGGCTCTTCTGAATCAGCTCCTGTTCATAGGTGCGCTCCTGGGTCACGTCTATGGCAACTCCCACGGTTCCCATCACGCTTCCGTCAATATCGTACAGCGGCGACTTATATGTAGTCAGCGTCCGCATTCCCTCCCCGGTTTTGATCACCTCCTCGGAGACGAATGTTCTCTTTTTCGTCATCACTTCACGTTCCGATTCAATGCACGCCGGATCATCCTGCTCCACGTCCCATATGTATGCGTGGCGCTGTCCCTGGACCTGTGCCTTTGTCTTATTGACCGTCCTGCAGAAACTGTCATTCACCTTTTCGTGTACGCCGTTTTTATCTTTATACCAGATCAGGTTGGGGATATTGTTGATGGTGGACTCAAAAAAGTGGCTTGTCTGCCAGAAATCCTTTTCACGTTTATATTTTTCCTGCCATCGCAGAAAGCGGAACCTGATCTCCTCCTCTGACAGGGGAAAAGTCCAGATATCCGTTACCGCCTCCAGCAGCACATTCTCCGACCATATCTGTTCCCCGCCGGAGAGCAGAATCAGTTCCGCTTCCTTTTTTTTGACGGAAACGAGCGTTTTCAGTATGTCTTCCGCACTCTGATCCCGCAAATGGACCCATATGACATCCGCCTCTGCCGCCATTTTTCCGTCTATTCCGCAGCTTTCCGAAAACGTATGCGTAAAACAATCCAATGGAATACTTTCCTTTATTATCTCAAACACTCTGCACGGCTGACCTGCGAAATAAAAATGAACATGGCAATGGTACATGTCCAATCCCTCCCGATTTGCTGATTTTCATCATTCACATCTATTTTAACAAGCAAGTGAGTTAATGTCAATATTTTAAGGGACAGGATTATGCCGGAAAATGTAGATTCATAACAGTTCAGACAGGGCACTGAACCGTTATGCTGATTCCTGTTACAGTCCGGCCATTTTACGGGCTGTTACGTTTTCGTCAGTCCGCAGCCCGGCTGTACCCGGATGTCACTTCCACCGTTCCGCAAAAGTTTTCATATTTTACCATGATGTAATTTCCGCCTCCCTCCAGATTCAGGCTTGTCTCAAAGTAACCCTCCTCATCCGGTTCCAGTTCCACCACATCCTCGTTCATCCGGATCCGGACCACTGCCTTACCGGAATACGTAACCATGTACCCGCACAGGTACAGCTTCCGGCTTTCCACGGAACCGCCGCCGAACACCACATCCCTGCCGGTTTCGCCGCCGCATTCCGCCAGATATCTTCCCGTATATTTATCCTCCGCGTAAAGCCTCTCCCCGATCAGGTCCCTGTCTTGTGTGATCTGTCCGGAAGCAATCTCCCCGGCCAGATTGTCCAGGAATCCCATGACTTCCTCCCGGTCCAGATTCCGGATACCGCATCCGGTGACATGAAGCATAACGCCCAGCACAAGCACACAGCTAATCACTTTCCGCATCTTCGCTTTCCCGCTTTCCGGCGTTCCTGAAATACCGAAACAGCACCATTGCCGCAATTCCGATAAAAATATTGCGAATCCATTTTTTCTTCTCCGCCCTGACTTCATTTTTACGCTCCTTTTTCTTTTCCATAATGTTACAATCCTTTCTTTCCCTCAGGATTTCCGGTCCCGCGGACGGCGGCGCTCCCTCCGGCAAAATCCGGTGTTTTCAGGGATGCCGCTGCCCGTCCGCCCGGAAGCAGTACTGTCCTGCCCATCTGCCCGGCCTGAAATTTGTGCGCCGTCCCGGCACCTGTCCTTTCAGCGGCTGACGATTTTATAATAAGTTTTTGCCGTACAGACATAAATCAGTACATACATAATTCCGAATACCAGGAAACACCCGGCCGTACACGCCACATACAGGCCCGTATTATATAAGTTCAGCAGCTCCAGCAGCCTGGCAATCAGCGGGAAGGCCACTGCCACATGGATTCCTGCCACCAGCAGGGGCAGAAAAAATACGGTCAGCACCTGGGAATGAATGGCCGCCTTTACCTCGCTGCGGCTCATACCCACTTTCTGCATGATCTCAAAACGGTTTTTGTCATCATACCCCTCTGAGATCTGTTTGTAATATATGATCAGCACCGTGGCCATGATGAACAGAATTCCCAAAAAGATACCGATAAAAAACAGCCCGCCGTCAATTTCCAGAAAGGCCCTCCTGCCGTCTGCCCTGGTCTCTAAGTCAAATGACTTCCCGGTGCCAAGTTCCGATGCCAGTTCCTTATAAAAGGCATCCTGTCTCTCCTCCCCCGCATCCGTGTCAAAACCATACACCCAGCCCACATTGCTTGCCAGATCCATCAGGATCTCCTTCTGTCTGTCATACAGTTCCCCCATCGTTTCCTGGTCGGGGACCACAATATACTGGGTCACGGACATCAGGGATTCATACTGGCCGTTGCCCACAAAATCCTCCAGTTTCTCCGCCACGCGGTATTCCCGGTCAAAAAGCTTCATGGTGGGATAGTCAAAATCCCGGCGTTTGGAGCAGATCATGATTTCATCCTTTTCCAGCGTCAGGTTTTCCCCCATGACCGCATTGTAATCAGGCAGTGATATGAAAAAAAGGGAATTGGTGTCGTCTTCCACCGAGCGGGCACGTTCCCGGAGAACAGAATAGCTGTTCTCATCCCGGATGGCCTGAAATGCCAGATAGGAATATGTCCACTGGTGTGTCACCGGAAAATCCTTCTCTGCCTGAAACTGCCGGATTTTTTCCATTTCCGCTTCCCTGTCCCGCATTCCGTCGCTGCAGTAGAGCACAAAATCCGCAGGGTAACGGTTCCTGACAACATCCTCCATGCCCATCATCAGCGCAGAGGTGGTGGAAATCATCACCAGCACCATGGTGGACAGAACGCAGATATTGGCCAGTCCCACCGCATTCTGTTTCATACGGTAGATCATCCCCGAAACGCTGACAAAATGCCTGGTACGATAGTAATATCCCTTATTCTTTTTCAGCAGTTTTAAAAATACGATGCTTCCCGCGGTAAAGAGTAAGTAGGTTCCTATGATCACCAGGACCACCGCCACAAAGAACAGCAGCACGGATGCTATGGGATTTTCCGTGGTAAGGGCAAGATAATAACCGCCCCCCATGGAAGCAACTCCCCAGACGGTCAGCAGCCAGTTCGCCCTGGGCTCCTTTTCCCCCACATTCCCGGCCCGAAGCAGCTCAATGGGGTCTGCCCCATGTATCTGCCTGACCGAATTCAGGTATATCAGTACAAAAAGTACCGCGAAAAATTCCACCGTAAAAAGAACTGCCTTCGGGGAAATGAAAAATCCCAGGGGAATTTCCGTTCCGATAATCCTGAGGACCAGCAGGAACATGACTTTGTCCAGAACCAGTCCGATTCCCAGCCCCGCCCCTAAGCTGATCAGCAGCACATATATGGTTTCCCAGCCCACCACCCTGGCCAGATGTCTTCTCTCCATGCCCAGAATGTGAAACAGGCCGAATTCCTTTTTCCGCCGCTTTACCAGAAAGCTGTTGGTGTAAAATAGGAAAATAAAGGCAAATATGGCCACCACCCAGCTTCCCAGGTTCATGGAAGTATTGATAAAGTTACCCCCTGCCATACTTTCCAGCCCCGGGTTCAGGGACAGGGATTTCACAATGTAAAACATGACTACCGTGAGAATGCAGGTCAGAATATATGGTATATATGTTTTTCCGTTCTTTTTAATATTATTTACCGCCAGTCTGGCATAAAATCCTTTTTTCACGCCTGACCACCTCCCATTGCCAGCAAAGTTAAGGTATCTGAAATTTTCTGATACAGCTGCTCGTTGGTGCTGCTGCCCCTGTAAATCTGGTGAAACACCTCTCCATCCTTGATGAACATCACTCGCCCCGCCCGGCTGGCGGCTTTTGTGGAATGGGTCACCATCAGGATAGTCTGGCCATCCTGGTTGATGTCGTTGAATATATCCAGCAGCCCGTCTGTAGCCCGGGAATCCAGCGCCCCTGTGGGTTCGTCCGCCAGCACCAGCTGGGGATTCGTGATCAGGGCCCTGGCCACCGCCGCCCTCTGTTTCTGTCCCCCGGACACTTCGTAAGGGTATTTCTCCAGAATTTTACCGATACCCAGTTTCTCCGCGATGGGCTGAATCCGCCTCTGCATTTCCCCGTATTCCTTCCCCCCCAGCACCAGGGGCAGGAAAATATTGTCCCGAAGGGTAAAAGTGTCCAGCAGATTAAAGTCCTGGAACACAAATCCCAGATTGTTGCGCCGGAATGCCGCCAGTTCCTTTTCCTTCACCCCTGACAGGCTCTTGCCCGACAGAAGCACCTGCCCGCTTGTAGGTCTGTCCAGCGCCGCCAGGATATTGAGCAGGGTGGTCTTGCCCGAACCGGACTCCCCCATAATAGCCACATATTCCCCCTGCTCCACCGAAAAGGATACCTTTGACAGTGCCTGGACCTGATTCCCGCCGAAACGTGTGGTATAAACTTTTTTAAGACTCTGTGCCTCCAATAATGCCATTTTATGCCTCCTGTTTTCTCAATTTCTTTCCCTGCGCCTTCCACGCCGGTCAGCCTTGTAAGCCGTATCATAGGATACGCAAACCTTTCCCCGCGTCTTCCACGCCCGTTGGCTTTGTAAGCCGTATCATAGGATCGTAAACACATTATACAAAAGAGCGGAAGGCACCGACATCGAATCAGGTGACATTTCCGCTTTTTTGTGTGACATTTTTGTAAGGTTTTATAGTCTGTCCGTTTACTCTACTTCCAGCCTGTCCCTGTGAAGATCCAGAGAAACGGTGGTGCCCCGGCCGGGGACAGATTCCACGCTGATTTTATGGGAAAGCTTTTCCGCTGTCCGGCTGCACAGATAAAGCCCCAGGCCGGTGGATTTTTTGTCCACCCTGCCATTATACCCAGTGAAGCCTTTTTCGAAAATTCTGGGAATGTCCTCCGGTGCAATTCCGATGCCGGTGTCGGAAATCCGCATTATCTTATCCGCCGTCACGTCAATTGTCACACTCCCTTTGCGGGTATATTTCACGGCATTGGACAATAGCTGTTCTATTATAAACAACAGCCACTTTTCGTCCGTGAGCACCCGGACACTGACCGGTTCGTAAAAAAGTCTTATTTTGTTTCTGATAAACTGCGGCGCGTATTTCCGGACTGCCTGTCTTATGATGTCATCCAGGTCATATTCCCGAAATACAAAATCCGTGGAATCGCTGCCCAGCCGCAGCCATGAAAGCGCCATTCCCACATACTGCTCAATCCGGAACAGTTCCGCCAGAAGCTCCCTGTTTTTCTCCGTGTCTTCCTCCTGAAGCTCCATGCGCATGACCGAAATGGGTGTCTTGATCTGGTGCACCCAGGTGGTATAATAGTCCATGCTCTCTTTCCGCTCATTCTGCCAGGCGTTAAAATTTGTGTCATATATGGTCTTCAGCGCGGCAAGCATCTCCTGATAGTCTGCCTCCGCCAGCGTTCCCGGCGGGGGTAATTCCTCCAGCAGGATATCTATATTCTGCAGAATCCGCTGCCGCTCCCTGTGTCCTTTTGCGGCGGAAATATACTTCCCTGCCAGCACGCCTGCCGTAAGCATTCCGCACAATCCCCCCGCGTACAGCACCGCCTCCCGTTCCGGCCGCACGTCATAGAGGAAAAAAAACAGTGCAAAAATCATTCCATACAGAGCAAGCATCAGCCCCACAGACCTGTACTGCCATAAAAATTTTACCGGTAACAGCCCCCTTTTTTTCTCTTTCATATGGTTTCCCGCTTTCTCACATAATGATATAACCGCTTCCCACCTTTGTGGTAATAAAATTCTCCAGCCCGGCGTTTTCCAGCTTTTTGCGGAGCCTGGTCACATTGACAGTCAGCGTGTTTTCCTCCACATAAGCATCCATCTGCCATAACTTGGTCATCAAAGTATCCCTGCTGACCACCTTCCCTTTATTTTCCAGCAGGGTCTGCAGAATACGGAATTCATTTTTGGTCAGTTCCACCTGCCTTCCCTGAAAGGTAAGGGCGGTACTGTTCAGGTTCAGCACCGCACCCCTGTGCTCCAGCACCGGAATCCTGCCCGCCATGTCATATGACCTGCGCAGCAGGGCCTGTATTTTTGCCATCATTACCTCCAGATCCACCGGCTTCGGAATAAAGTCATCCCCTCCCATGGTCATGGCCATGACAATATTCATATTGTCAGATGCCGAGGAGATAAAAACCACCGGTACATTGGAAATTCTGCGTATTTCGCTGCACCAGTGATATCCGTTGAAAAAGGGCAGCATGATATCCAGCAGCACCATATGGGGATCATACTCCGCAAAGGCAGAAATAATATTCTGAAAATCCTGGACGCACATGACTTCATTTCCCCAGGATTCAATCTGTTTTTTCATCACGCCGGCCATGGCCTGGTCGTCCTCCACAATCATAATCCGATACATATCTTCCGCACCTCCCGCTTCATCATACCACTATCCTTCCCCGGTGACAACCAGGTGGTTTACCCTGTAATCAGGCATCTTCCGCCCGGGGGCATTCTTTTCTTTTCCTTGTATTTCTTAAAAAACATTAATAAACCGTAAACCTATTGAAAATCAGGAAAATCGTGCTATAATCGTTATTGTTGCCGGATAAAAATCCGGTAAATACATAAAAAGAAATAAAAGGAGAAATGTAACATGAAGAAGAATGTATGGACAAAAATGCTGAGTCTGGCATTGGTACTGGTATGTGTATTCAGCCTGGCTGCCTGCGGCGGCGGTGATTCTGATCTGTCCGGTACTTACAACCTCAAAACCATTCAGATGGCTGGTGTGACCATGGATATGGACCAGCTGGCCGAGAGTCTGGGAGAAGCTGCCGATTCCGTGAAAATTGACCTGGTTCTGAATTCCGACGGTACCTATAAGCTGGAAGCAGATGCCCTTGAGATGACCACAGACGGCACCTGGAAGGCTGATGGCAGCAATCTGACCCTGGTAATTGAAGGGCAGGAAACTGCAGCCACTGTCAAAGACGGTGAAATTACCATTACCGCAGAAGGCGTATCCATGACCTTCAAGAAATAATCTTTCTGAAAATGAACT
>CAJTLR010000075.1 GCA_910577185.1 uncultured Acetatifactor sp. | reverse complement strand
CGATTCTTGAACTTTTTTAAGTTTTATTGAATTATAAAAATGAAAATAAGTTATTTTTATAACGAAATAGCGACTTTCATTTGATTTGCATATAAAATTTTTATAAATCCATATTTGATTTAAAAGAAATTAATATCTTAAATGCTTTATTTATATTTTAAGAAAATTTTATCAAAATATAGGTTATTGCCTACTTTTAATTTATTTGTATTCTCTAAAATCTGCTGTTATTAATAGTTTTTTACACAAATTTCCTAAATAAAAGAAAGCTGGCTTAAATAACATCATTTTAAGTATTTTTTGCAATATCATTTTAGTGATTTTGCAAATTAGTAATTATAATTCAAAATGAATATATACAACCAATCAGAGTAAATACGATATATAAGGGCGGAAACTTTTTTCCGCCCTTACTACTGTTATGCAGAAACCCTATAGGTAAATCCGACAAATGATTTTGCTTTTATGTTCCGCTCGTCTTTACGGTTAGGGCGGACGGGTTCGGTATACTTTGCAATATCACGCATAAGTTGCTTCCCATTTCCCTTGTTAGTTCTGTAAAACTTTTTGCAAAGATAAATTGCCATTTGCATATTGACTTTATAAGTATGTATGTTTGATTTTTTATTTTCTATTATAACTTGATTCGCAATGCGTGAAGAAAAATTTGACATAATCATTGCCGCATAGATTTCTTGTTTTACAAATTCATCTTTCTTTCCATGAAGGTTTATCAGACCTAAACTGTACTTGAGTTCACGGAAAGCAGTTTCAATACCCCAACGGGAATGGTATAATTCTTTGATTTCAGACAGTGTAAAACTATTTGGAAGACTTGTTGCTAAAGTTTCATATTCGCCAGTATCCAGCATAAATCGTACAACACGAAACGACATATGGTAAGGACTTGGAAAATCCCATCTTCCACTTTTAGTTTTTGTGCTGTATAGTCGGCTTTCATTTTTTCGAGTCTGCAAAAAGATATAATCGTTCGCTTTATCACTATTGGTTTGAGTGGTGGTAATGGTAAAAGATATTTTAGTGTCTAATTCTTTCATTGGAAGCTTGCGTATTTCTCTCATAGCTGACCTGTCTTGCTTCACTCTAATAAGAAAATCAATATTTGGTTTCTCCAATAAATGTGCCAATAGGTTGTAGGATTCGTATCCGCGATCACCGGTAATTATTGTTTTTTCTTTATAATCATACCAATTCAGCAAAAAAAGCAAAGCTCCGATTTCATCTTGTTGTGGTTGCGGCTGAATGTGACAGTGAATATATGTTTTATTTAGGACATCATACAATGGGTTGATATGAAGCTGATTATAACCCTTTGGAGTTCCTGCATGTTGCATAAAACTTGATGATTTTGGGTTTCTCGCCATATTGACAGCACTGCCATCTACGGCAAGAACACGGTAGCCTTTATACTTCACCATATCTTGATGCAAAGCATTAAAGTATTCTAAAATATCTTCAAATATTGTATATGAAATCTTATCACGCTGTTGTACAAAGGCGGATTTTGTGACATTAATTCCGGCTTCATAGAGTTCTTTGTCAAGACTTCCACCTTGCATAGACAACAACAAATTAACCATTTTTTCTGCTGTTAAAATACGATTGCGGGAGAAACTACACTCCTGTTCTCCAAACTCACGGTTTTCATTTTCGATTGTCTGTTTGATAGCGTCTCTTAATTCATTTTTTATAACGTTTGGAGTATTTTTAGTGTTCATATTCAGTATTCCTTTCTTTGATAAAAAGAAACAACAAGGAAAGTTTCTTTTGGGGAACTTCCCTTGTTGCCATATAGTTCAATTTCACTCGTCATTCAAAATTTTCATGCTCCGAAACTCAATCGAAGAAACCACATCTGCAATCAATTTTTCCTTGATTTTCAATATCAGTTCTTCAATGCTTTCTCGGACTTCATTTAACGATTTAGGTCCGCAATCTAACTCTAGTGTTTCTTTACAAACCATATTGTCTTCCGAAAATACTGATATAACAGCTTCCACTTTTTTGTTATCATCTGCAAATTGCGTTACAAACATTAACGCAATTTCTGTCAATAGTTTTTGTGTCCATTCATTAACATTTGCAGTTAATGTTGCCGGCACTATTAGCAAATTGAACTCCTTTGCGATTCCGTAATTTAGTATGTATTTGTACTTTTTTACAGTCATCCCATATCCTCCTTTCCAATTACTATTTGTTGCTTTGATTGTGTGATTTTTACTAGAGGTAAGTTGGATGATTTTTCTAGAAGTAGACTAAGACAAATTTTATCAGAAGTAAATTTTATTATTTATTATATCGACAATTTCCAACAAAAACTTTAGGCTTTTGATGAATAAATTTTACATTAGAGTTTCTGCCTTTATCAAAAACAATATTTCTATTAACTAAACAAAAATTTGGTAAATTTAATGACATTGAGTCTTGACTCCCTGGTTTTTTATGCGCAGGCCTATACATAGAGTGCGACTCTTCGCACCTGGAATTATGCCGCTAAAGCGGTGCACGACGAGCAGGGGAGAAGGACAATCCCCTACTCGATTGCCCCGCTGCCGTACATGTCCGGGACAGGGGCCTGCCGAATGATCTGAATCAGCCAAACAGCAGGGGGGAACCGCCATCGAAACCGTCATTGATATCCTGGAGACTGTCTTTCAGCTTCTGGTTGGTGGCACAGGAAGCTTCGCTCTGAAGGTCCATATAGAGAATGAACACATCTTCCAGCTTCATCCCCTTTTCTGCCGCAATCTCTTCCATGACAGGTTTCAGTTTATCCAGCTGGGCAGAAACCTGTACTTTCTGTGGATCGATTTCTCCCAGCACATCTTCCGCATACCCGTTGATGCGCTCCAATAGTTTCCGGTTTTCCTCGGTCATGATCACGCCCTCTTTCTTTTTTCGTATTTTTTCTTATAGTTTATCACCAGACGCTTGTTAAGTACAGATATTTTTGTTAAAATATATTATGACATGAATTACGAAAAAAGAAAAAGGAGCAGGGACATGGCAGATATCAGACCGTTTTCCGCGTATCGCCCGGCACCGGGCCTGGAGAGCAGAATTGCGGCATTGCCCTATGATGTGTACAGCAGGGAGGAGGCGGTAAAGGCAGTGGCAGAAAATCCCGATTCCTTCCTGGGCATAGACCGGGCCGAGACCGGATTCGGACCGGAAGTGGACACTTATGCGGAGGAAGTTTACCAGAGGGCGGCAAAGCTTTTGCGGGAGAGAATCAGGGAGGGAAAATTCAGAAAGGAAGAACATCCCTGCTATTATCTATATGAACTTATCATGGAGGGCAGAAGCCAGACGGGAATTGTGGCATGTGCCTCTATAGACGATTACTGCAGCCAGGTGATCAAAAAGCATGAGAATACCCGGGCAGAAAAAGAATTAGACAGAATCCGGCATGTGGATGTATGTAATATGCAGACGGGCCCTATTTTTCTGGCCTACCGCTCCGATGCCGTGCTGCGGGAAATCATTCAGGAGACGAAAACCTCTGAGCCTGTGTACGATTTCGTATCAGAAGATGGCATCGGCCACAGGGTCTGGGTAATCGGGGACGCGGACAGGGTGGAAAGGATCCGGGGCCGGTTCGGGGAAATGGACGCGGTTTATATTGCGGACGGACATCACAGGTGCGCATCTGCGGTGAAGGTGGGACTGATGCGCAGGGAGGCTGCCGGTGCATACACCGGTGAGGAGGAATTTAATTATTTTCTCTCGGTACTGTTCCCGGATGAAGAACTGCGTATCATGGATTATAACCGTGTGGTGCGGGATCTCAACGGATATGACAGGGAGACATTTCTGGAAAAGATTTCGGAAGCCTTTCAGGTCCGGGAATCGGGTAAAAACGCGGTTCACCCTGACAAAAAAGGTGTTTTCGGAATGTATCTGGACGGAACCTGGTACCAGATAACCGCGAAACCCCATATTCTGTCGGAGGATGCCGTGGAGGGGCTGGACGTTTCCCTGCTTCAGAACCATCTGCTGGGGCCGGTTCTGGGGATAGCGGATCCGAAGACGGACAAAAGGATTGATTTTGTAGGGGGAATCAGGGGACTGGGAGAACTGGAGCAGAGAGTACACAGGGATATGGCAGTGGCGTTTTCCCTGTATCCCACATCAATCGGCGAACTGTTCGCCGTGGCGGATGCCGGAAGGCTGATGCCGCCCAAATCCACATGGTTTGAGCCGAAACTGCGAAGCGGATTGTTTCTCCATGACCTGGAGCAGGCATAGGCAAAAAGCTGTCCTGAGAGACGGGACACCATACCGCGAAGCCGGCAGGCGCAGTATGGGGGAGCGGATGCGGTTCTGCGGAGCGGATATGGCCGGATAAAACCTGGTAAACACCAGACAGAGAAGGAAAGGGACAAAGGTATGACAAAAAAACTTTATAAGCTGATGAACTGGCCCCGAATTGAGGAAATTATTTATTCCGAATGCAGTGACCCCCATGAAATTCTGGGGCCTCACAAGGCGGGAAACCAGACCCTTGTGCAGGCATATTTTCCCGGGGCAAAGGAAGCTTCCCTGGTAATGGAAGCGGGGGAAGAGACCTATGAGATGGAACTGGCGGACGAGGATGGTTTTTTTGCCGTGCTGCTGCCCAAAAAAGATAAGGAACTGGGTCTGTATCATTATGTGGTAAAAGAAGCGGATGGCAGCCAGCGCGTACACGGGGAGGCATATTATCCCTGGCCGGTGATTACCGGGAAAGACACGGAAAAATTTAAAAACGGAATTCATTATACGGTCTATGAAAAACTGGGTGCGCATCCCATGATTCTGGAGGGGGTGGAAGGCGTACATTTTGCAGTGTGGGCGCCCTCCGTGATGCGCGCCAGTGTGGTGGGGGATTTCAACAACTGGGACGGAAGGACCCATCAGATGAGGAGACTCTGGGATTCCGGCATCTTTGAGATTTTTATACCCGACGCAAAACCGGGGGATAATTATAAATTTGAACTGAAGCTGAAGGGAGGGCTGACTTATCTGAAAGCAGACCCTTACGGAAACGCGGCGCAGCTGCGTCCCGACACAGCCTCCGTCATTGCAAATCTGGACTCCTTTGCGTGGGAAGATGGGGATTTTGTGAAAAAGAGGGCCGGTTTCCAGACCGGGAATGCGCCGGTGAGCATTTATGAGCTTTACCTGGGCTCGGTGGTGAAGGGTCAGGGGGAAGAGCCTTATGCCAATTACCGTGAGATTGCCGGCAGCCTGATTCCCTATATCAAAGAGATGGGCTATACCCATGTGGAACTGATGCCGGTGATGGAGCATCCGCTGGATGGCTCATGGGGATACCAGGTGATCGGGTACTATGCTCCCACGGCCAGGTATGGTTCCCCGGAAGATTTCATGTATTTTGTCAACGAACTCCACAAGGCGGGAATCGGCGTGATTCTGGACTGGGTGCCGGCGCATTTCCCCAGGGATACGTATGGACTGTCCAATTTTGACGGAACCTGCCTGTATGAACATCTGGATCCCAGGCAGGGCAGTCATCCCCACTGGGGAACGCTGATTTACAATTACGGCAGACCCCAGGTATCCAATTACTTAATCGCAAACGCGCTGTTCTGGGTGGAAAAATATCACGCGGACGGCATCCGGATGGACGCTGTGGCCAGCATGCTTTATCTGGATTACGGAAAGAAAGATGGCGAGTGGGTGGCAAACATGTACGGCGGCAAGGAGAACCTGGAGGCCATTGAGCTGATCAAGCACCTGAATTCCGTGATGAAGAAGCGCAACCCGGGTGTACTGACCATAGCGGAGGAAAGTACGGCATTCCCCAGGATTACCGGAAAGCTGGATGAGGATGGACTGGGCTTTGACTTAAAATGGAATATGGGCTTTATGAACGACTACCTGGATTACATTAAATATGATCCTTACTTCAGAAGTCATCATCATGGGGAACTGACCTTCAGCATGGTGTATGCATACAGTGAGAAGTTCATTCTGGTATTTTCCCATGATGAGGTGGTGCATGGCAAGGCTTCCCTGATCGGAAAGATGCCGGGCGAACGGGAGCAGAAGTTTGCGAATCTGCGGCTTACCCTTGCCTATATGATGGCGCATCCGGGCAAGAAACTGCTTTTCATGGGGCAGGATCTGGGAGAGTTTGACGAGTGGAACGAGGGCAGGAGTGTGGAGTGGGAACTTGCGGACATCCCGGAGCACAAGGGTATTTCCAGTCTGGTGAAAGATCTCAATCATTTGTACCGCACCATGCCGGAACTGTATGTGCTGGATGATTCCCCGGAAGGATTTTCCTGGATCAACCATATTTCTGCCCAGGACTGTTATCTGACTTTCCTGCGCAAGGGTGCGGAAAGGGATGAAATTCTGCTGGTGGCGGCGAATTTTTCCGGCGTGGAGAAGGAACTGACCACAGGTGTGCCACTGCCGGGAAAATACAAGGAAATCCTGAATACGGACAATGTGAAATACGGCGGAACCGGCATCGTCAATAACCGTGTGAAGAGGGCAAAGGCCGTGGAATGGGATGACAAGCCCTATTCCGTCACCCTGAAGATGGCGCCGCTGTCCCTGAGCATTTCAAAGTACATTCCTTATACGCCGGAGGAGGCGGCAAAGGAGGCAGAGGAGGCCGAAGCCGCAAAGAAACAGGAGAAATCCGCGGAAAAGGACGGCACAAAAAAGACGGCATCCGTCAGAAAGGCGGGCAAAAGTCCCGCAAAGCGGGGGAAGGCTGCCGGCCCGAAGAAAAAATAAATAACAGTGTGTGGGCAGGGAAAGGATAGGAAAACGTGGCGTTATTGGGACTGTCGGCCGGAGGCATTGCCGAAAATATCATAGAGGATGTGGGAGAGAAGATACAGCCGGGGGTGGTGAAAGAATTTATGAGCCAGCTTCCGGGAAAGGCCCTGGATCTGGGGCTGCGGATCTTGCTGGGAGTGGTCTTCTTCCTGATTGGCGTAAATCTGATTAAATTTATACGGCGTATCATCAGGGATTCCATGAAAAGGGCCAATGTGGAGCTGGGGGTCATCCAGTTTGCGGATTCCTTCATAAAGGCAACTCTGTATGTGATTCTGGTGATGCTGCTGGCATCCTCCTTTGGCCTGGATGCCGCCAGTGTGGTGGCAGTTCTGGGGTCCGCGGGTGTTGCCATAGGCCTGGCAGTCCAGGGGAGTCTGTCCAACCTGGCCGGAGGCGTGCTGATACTGGCATTAAAGCCCTTTAAAGTGGGAGATTATATTAAGGAGAGCTATTCTTCCCAGGAAGGAACCGTCACGGAAATCCAGATTTTCTACACGAAGCTTCTGACGCCCGACAACCAGACGGTGATCCTGCCCAACGGAAATCTGGCAAATAACAGTCTGGTCAATGTGACAACCCAGGAGGCCAGGCGCATGGACATTTCCGTGGGAATTGCCTACAGTGCGGATTTGAAAAGGGCGAAGGATGTATTAATGCAGGTACTTCTGGAAGACGAGGCGGTTCTGAAAGAGAAGGACATGCTGGTGTTTGTGGACGAGCTGGCGGATTCCAGCGTGAAGCTGGGGGTCAGATGCTGGTTCCGGCAGGAAGATTTCTGGAAGGGAAAATGGCGCGTCACGGAAAACTGTAAATACCGTCTGGATGAAAACGGTATTGAGATTGCATTTCAACAGCTGGATGTGCATTTGGACAAGAAAGAAAAAGGTTTGTGAGAATTGCGATTTCTATTGTATTTTTTCTGGTTATTTGATATGATTTAGCAGAAGGCTTTTACACTGAACGAAAAACATTTCATTTTGGAGGATTTAAAAAATGGCAAAGAAGCGCAACATTATTGTTGGACAGTCTGGCGGCCCCACTGCGGTGATTAATTCCAGTCTTGCTGGTGTCTATAAGACTGCCAAGGAAAGAGGATTCCATAAAGTATACGGAATGCTCCACGGCATTCAGGGCTTTCTGGATGAGCAGTATGTGGATCTGGCCACCCAGATTCATTCTGACATGGACATTGAACTGTTGAAGAGAACCCCTTCCGCATTTTTGGGTTCCTGCCGGTTTAAGCTGCCGGAGATCCATGAGAATGCCGAAATCTATGAGAAAATTTTCCAGATTCTGGACAAGCTGCAGATTGAGGCTTTCATCTATATCGGTGGAAACGACTCCATGGACACCATCAAGAAACTGTCGGATTATGCGATCATCAAGGGACATGAGCAGAAGTTCCTGGGAGTGCCCAAGACGATTGACAATGACCTGGCGCTTACGGATCACACACCCGGCTTCGGAAGCGCGGCAAAATATATTGCGGCTTCTACCAAGGAGATCATCCGGGATGCGCTTGGCCTCACCTATAACGACAAGGAAGCCATCACCATTCTTGAGATTATGGGACGTAATGCGGGCTGGCTCACCGGTGCCACTGCGCTTGCAAGGACAGAGGAGTGTGAAGGACCTGACCTGATTTACCTGCCTGAGGTAGTGTTTGACATCGACAAGTTCCTGAAACATACCACGGAACTTCTGAAGAAGAAAGAATCCGTGATTATCGCCGTTTCCGAGGGTATCAAGCTGGCAGATGGCAGATATGTCAGCGAACTGTCCGGCGGCGCGGATTATGTGGATGCTTTCGGACATAAGCAGCTGCAGGGAACGGCTGCATACCTGGCCAACTTCCTGAGGGCGGAGACAGGCTGCAAGACCCGCAGCATTGAATTTTCCACCTTACAGAGAAGCGCCTCCCATATGGCATCCCGTGTGGACGTGGACGAGGCTTTTATGGTAGGCGGTGCGGCAGTGAAGGCGGCAGACGAGGGAGATACCGGCAAGATGGTAGTCATTGACCGTGTGGCGGATGATCCTTACATGAGTTCCGCAGGCATTTATGATGTACATCGCATTGCCAACAATGAAAAACTTGTTCCCCGTTCCTGGATGAACAAGGAAGGCAATTATGTCACTGACGAATTTGTCAATTATGTAGAGCCCCTGATTCTGGGCGATTACCAGCCGTTCATGGTAAACGGACTGCCCCAGCATCTGGTTCTCAAGAAGAAATAAATCAAAGACCGGTCTCAAAAATCTCACCGGGGCGCCTTCCGTCAGGAAAGTGCCCCGGTGTTTCGTGTGCCATTCTTATTTTTTTACTACGGGTATCCATACTTCATACCGGGCATTTTGCGGGTCGGGACTGATATAAACTTCCACATCGGGAGCATTGCCATACTCGTATCCAGAGGTCGGCAGCCATTCGGTGACAATTCGCCTCTCCAGTTCCTGAATGGACTGATTTGTGCCCTCTTCCACTCCTTTTACTGTGACTTTGAACGTAATGGGTGGAAATGATTTTACGGATACACCTTCATTTTTTACGGCAGACGGGGCAATCCCGTGGACAGACTGAAACGCCCTGTTAAATGCAGTTGGCGAACTGTAGCCATACCTGCCTGCCACATCAATGATTTTCATCTCCTTTCCATGCAGGTCTACAGCGGCAAGGGACATTCTTCTTCTGCGGATGTATTCCGACAGAGGAATACCGGCCATATAGGCAAACATTCTCTGGAAGTGATAGGCAGAACAGCAGGCGATACGGCCAAGCTGCTCATAATCTATTTCATCCGTCAGATGTTCTTCCATATAACCAATTGCCTGGTTTAACCTTTCAATCCATTCCATGATATTAAATCCTCCCATGTGTTTTAGTGCATGTCTGAAAATGTTTCTGTCAGACACGCTTTAGTATATCCCATTGCTTTGGTTTTTTCCTCTTACTTTCTGCACGAAAAAGAGAGCTGTGTGCGGGATGCACTCAGGAATGCCGTTCTGTGATGAGTCTTTCTCAGTATAGATGCATTCCGGGAAGCTGTCAATCCCGCAGACTGTGACGCACAGCTGCCAGAAAGCAATGATAAGACATGTTCTGGCAGGGACCGGTGCAGGGCCAAAAAGCGGAAGCCCTGGAACAGGCAGGGAAGAAAAAGGCGCGGAAGGTGAAATGGCAGTATTTTCACTGAAATGGCAGCATATATTACGGTAAGAGTATTGTAGTAAGGAATGATACTTTTATGAAGAGATGGAAAAGGGTGATCCTACTATTTGATTTGACGGCAGGATTGCTTTTTTTGGTTTTATGCGGGCTGCGCAGCAGTACCGTGGCGGCGGACAGCGGAATGATACGGACCCTGGAGGAGAGGAGTGGAATGGAAGCCCAGGATGTGCGGAAAATTGCAATTACTTTTGACGACGGACCGCATCCTTCTTACACAGCCCAGCTTCTGGACGGCCTGAAGCAGAGGGGAATCCATGCCACGTTTTTTGTCACGGGGGAACATGCGGAACTACATCCGGATATTATCAAAAGAATGGCGGACGAGGGGCATCTGATCGGCAATCATACATACAGCCACATCCAGCTGACCAGGAAGAACCGTGAAAAGTTCAGGGAGGAGCTGATTAAAACCAATGAGATCCTGAAGGAAATTACCGGGGAGGAGGTACAGTATGTGCGTCCTCCCTACGGAAGCTGGGACAAAAGTTTCGAAAAAGAGCTGAACATGTTTCCGGTGCTGTGGACCGTGGATCCCCTGGACTGGAGTTCCCGGAATGTGGGGCGTATTACGGAAAAGATCGTCAGCAAGACAGGGGAAAACGATATTATTCTGATGCACGATTATTATGACACATCAGTGACGGCGGCGCTGCAGGCCATTGACGAGCTGATGGAGGAGGGGTACACTTTCGTGACGGTGGAGGAGATTCTGTTTGACTGATTGACGGGTTTTATGGGGTATGATACAATGCAAGAAGTAATATCAACAAGAAATACAGACGAAATATAGAAAGGCAATTGCCGTTATGTCGAAACAGAATAGGAATTGTCAGGTCCCGACTTTTGAACAGCTCAAAGGTGCCGTGGCTGTTCCGGAACACTTTTAGGGAGAGAGGCATGAATTTTATAGCAAAAGAACCAATCAGGAAGGGATGGTCAGGAGATAAAAAATACTGTGTCACCGATGAGAACGGGAAACGGTTTATATTGTGTGTTTTCGACAGTTCACAGTATGACAGGAAACTGTCCGGATTTCAGATGATGAAGCAGGCGGTCTCTTCCGGCGTGCCCATGTGCCAGCCCATAGAATTTGGTGTCTGTGAAGAGGGCGGTTATTATATTTTGAGCTGGATTGAGGGAGAAGATGCCGAGCAGGTTATCTGTGACTGTTCTGACACGGAACAGTATGTATATGGTCTGGAAGCGGGACATATTCTTCGCAGGATTCATTCGCTTCCTGCCCCCGCCGGGCAGGAAGACTGGGAAATCCGTTTCAACCGCAAGATGGATCATAAAATCAGAATTTACGGACTCTGTCCCATAAAATACGAAAACGGACAGGCATTCATAGATTACATAAACGAAACCCGTCATTTGCTGAAGAACAGGCCGCAGGTGTATCAGCACGGAGATTATCATATCGGAAATATGATGATAGACCGAAACGGAAAACTTCAGATCATTGACTTTGACCGGTATGATTACGGAGATCCGTGGGAGGAGTTTAACCGCATCGTGTGGTGCGCCCAGAAGGCGCCTCTCTTTGCCTCCGGTATGGTAAACGGATATTTTGATGGTGATGTGCCGCCGGAGTTCTGGAAGCTGCTTGCACTTTATATTTCCAGCAATACACTTTCATCCGTCTCCTGGGCAATCCCGTTCGGACAGGACGAAGTGGACATAATGCTGGACCAGGTCAAAGATGTTCTGTCCTGGTACAATAATATGCGTCATCCTGTGCCCGCATGGTATTTCAAAGGATATTATCTGCAGTACATTGACGGGATTCCTTTCAAGCTGAAAAGTGCTTTTGATTTCAGCTTTCTGAAGGCGTATGGGACGGTGTTCAAGGTCTATGACGACCAGGATTCCGGAAACATCTGTTTCGGAACCGAAAAGGACGGGCAGCGTTATTTCGTCAAGTTTGCCGGTGCGTTTACCCAGCAATACAAAGGGGATTCGGCTGACGCCATCGCCAGATTAAAGGGAACCTGGCCGCTATACAGGGATCTGAAGCACAAATGTCTGATTGAATTTTTGGAAGCCAGGGAGATGGGAGGCGGATTTGCCATGGTGTTTAAGTGGGCTGACGGCGACTGTATGGGAAGAATGTACCCTGCGGCCCACCGCCGCTTTATGAATCTTCCCGTGGATGCCAGACTGACAGTTTTTCGTGACTTACTGGATTTCTTTGAATATGTTGCATCACAGAAATATGTTGCCATTGACTTTTATGACGGCAGTATTATGTATGACTTTGAAAATGGCCAGACCACGTTCTGTGACATTGACTTTTTCCGGAAACAGCCCTGTATTAATGATATGGGACGTATGTGGGGCAGTTCCCTCTTTCAGTCGCCGGAGGAATTTCAAGCGGGGGCAGCCATTGACGAGATAACGAATGTTTATACGATGGGTGCCACGGCGTTTGCACTTTTTGGCGGATATAACCGCACAAGGGACAAGTGGCAGCTTGGCGAAAGTCTCTTTGAGGTTGCCGCAAAAGCCGTGAGTGATGACAGACTTCAGCGGCAGCAGTCGATAAGACAGCTGAAAGATGAATGGGAAAATGCCTTGTAATGTAAGGTTCTGCACGCTGCGGATTCCGGCCTCATGCTGCGAAAATAAAAATTGTACAAAATATAAATTATATAGGAAGCCTGGATATAAGCTGTGAAAATCACGGCCTGTGTCCGGGCTTTTTTCGTGTCAGGATCATTCCAATGCCAAAAAGAGGGTACCTGCCTCTCTTTGCAGACTGCTTTGCCGGAAACTGTATAATAACTGTATTTTGACATATGCTATCCGCAGCGGGCTGCAGGGCACGGAAACGGAACATATGGAGGTACAAAATGGAGTCTGTCTGGGTAGAAAATACTGAAATCAGAAAAAGGGAACCGCTTCCGGGAGACATGAAAGTGCCGGTGGCTGTCATCGGTGCCGGACTGACAGGGATTCTGACCGCATATTATCTGAAGCAGGCAGGTATCCGGGCTGTTGTCCTGGAGTCAGACAGAATCGGGAGCGGACAGACAAAAAATACTACGGCAAAAATCACATCCCAGCATCAGCTGGTTTATGACCGGATGATCCGGATGTTTGGCCGCGGGATGGCAGGGCATTACGCCGCCGCAAATGAAGCCGCCATCGGGGAATATGAAAGGCTGATTCTGGAAAAAGGGATTGACTGCGATTTTGTCAGATGCCCGGCATGTCTGTATTCACGGACCGGTACAGAACAACTGGAACGGGAAGCGCGGGCAGCAGAGTCCCTGGGCATAAAAGCATCCTTCGGAACGGAATGCGAACTTCCGTTTCCGGTGGCCGGTGTGACAAGGTTTGAAGGCCAGGCAAGGTTTCATCCGCTGAAATTTCTGGCGAAAATGGCAGAAGAAGTGGAAGTGTACGAGCAGACCAGGGTACTGAGGGCAGAGGACAAAAGGGTGGAGACAGACAGGGGCTGTGTGACGGCGGAGCACATTGTATTTGCCGCGCATTTTCCCTTTGTCAATGTGCCCGGATATTATTTTGCCCGGATGTATCAGGAGAGAAGTTATGTGGTGGCATTGAAAGGGGCAGAAACACCGGAGGGCATGTATCTGGGGATAGACCGGGACGGACTTTCCTTCCGAAGCTGCGGGAATCTGCTGCTGCTTGGCGGCGGGCATCACCGGACGGGGCGTAAGAAAGAAAATGGAGAAGGCCGTTATGAGGCGCTTTCTGGCAAGGCAGGGGAAATCTATCCCGGATGCCATGAAGTGTTCCGGTGGTCGGCACAGGACTGTATGACATTGGACGGGCTGCCCTATATCGGGAGATTTTCCGGAAAAAAACCGGAATGGTATGTGGCCACGGGATTTGGAAAATGGGGCATGACCACGGCCATGGCTGGCGCACGTATTCTGACGGCACTGATTGGCGGGCAGGACTGTCCCGAGGCAGATATTTTCTCACCCCGGAGACATTTTACGGCACAGGCGGCGAAAGAACTGGCAGTGCATGGGGCTTGTACGATGAAAGGACTGGCAAAGCATCTTCTGCCTTCCGGAAAAGAAAAAATCATTCCCAATTGCCCCCATATGGGATGCCGGCTGGAATGGAATCCGGATGAAGAAAGCTACGACTGTCCCTGTCATGGATCAAGGTTTGACATGGAAGGACATCTCATAGATGGCCCGGCACAGACTGACTGCAGGAGACGGGACCTATGAGGACAGACAGGGCAAAGGGCAAAGATGGAGTCTGGGCATTGGCCGGAGCGGGCGGAAAGGAGCAGGGATGATTTTGGGAAAGAAGGGATTCTTCTATGGCTGGTATTTCAAATGCCAGTCCAATACACAGACTTTGGCAGTGATACCGGCGGTTCACCGGACCGGAAGGGAAAGGACCTGCTCCATACAGATTATTACTGAAAAGCAGTCATGGGCAGTCACATTTCCTGCACAGGCGTTTTGCCGGAAGGGAAAAACGATTTCCATTGGAAAGAATAGGTTTGGGGAGAGGGGAATCCGGCTGGCAATATCTGCGCAGGGGCTGAGTGCAAAAGGGTGGCTTGACTTTGGTTCTCTTTTTCCTTTGAAATACGATATCATGGGACCGTTTGCCCTTGTACCGTTTCTGGAATGCAGACACAGCATCTGGAGCATGAAGCACATGGTGCGCGGAACCGTGCAGATTAACGGGGAGGTATATTCCTTTGACCGGGCGCAGGGATATTGGGAAGGAGACAGGGGCAGGTCTTTTCCGGAGGAATATATCTGGACGCACTGCAGTTTCCCGGGAGGCGCGTTGATGCTGTCCGTTGCCCGCATTCCCCTGGCAGGTCTTTGCTTTCGGGGAGTCATCGGAATTGTGCTCCTGAATGGCAGGGAGTACAGACTGGCCACTTATCTGGGGGCAAAAGTGGTCAGGATTCGGGAGGGGCTGGTCAGGGTAATCCAGGGAAATCTGGAATTGGAGGCAGAGCTTCTGAAAGGAAATGAAAAGTCCCTAAAGGCGCCGGCAAAGGGAGATATGGTGAGAACAATTCATGAAAGCGCGGTCTGCAGGGCGCGCTTTCGGTTTCGCAGGGATAACAGTACGCTTCTGGCCTTTGAGACAGACAAAGCGTCTTTTGAGTATGAATATGAGGATTCTGATCCGGCGGTCTGCCGCTGAAACACTTTTCGGGATCTGTATCATTTTTTTCGTCTGCTTGACAAAGAAGTGCCGCGCTGATACAATTTTGTTGACATTACAAATGTTTCATCAATGTGCTGCCGGGCCAGTGGTCCCATGGTCCACTGAGGGTAAAAATGTCGGTAAAAAAATAAAGGAGAGATGAGAAAATGACACTTACACAAAAACGCGTGATGATTCTGTTGGCAGTTATCCTTGCGGGGGCGGTTCTGGGACGTCTGGCCGTAAGGGCGGTGATGAACCTTCTGCTGGGAGGCACATTGCTGGGAGGTAATTTTTTATGAATCCGGTCTTGGCAAAGAAAACGGTTGTGGAAAATACTGAAAAGAAAAACGAAAGAAAGCAAAAGAAGAGGGGAGCCGTTATGTGGGGATTTCTTTATGCGGGGGCATTTCTTGTGAGTTTTGTGGTATCGGCAGTGGTGAAGATGACCTATAATCCGCTGGGGGACAAATATACCGTGGCCTGGAATGATTCCGTGGGAAGGGTTTACAGAGACCTGGCCTATGGGGACGGTGAGGCTAACAAATTTGACCTCTATGTGCCTGCTGACAAAAGCAAAGAAAATTACGGGCTTGTGGTTTATCTGCACGCGGGGGGCTTTACCTCCGGTGATAAGAGCGGGGACGCGTCAATGCTGCAGTGGCTCTGTTCCAGAGGCTATGTGGCGGCCGGGATAAATTATACCTTGTCTGACCAGGAGCACCCGGACGCCAATGTGTACACGCAGTCCGTGGAAATCAGGGAGAGCATTCCGTCTGTGATTGACGAGGCAGAAAAACTGGGATACCATATCAATGAGATGGCGGTGTCGGGCGGTTCTGCAGGGCATTGTCTTGCCATGCTGTACGCATATCGCGATGCGGTGACATCCCCGGTACCGGTGAAGATGGTATTTGGGGCGGTTGGGCCCTCCTGCTTTTACCTGGAGGACTGGATCAACCTGGGCGCAGACCCGGAGGATCCCGTTGCCGTTGACCCGGACATGGATTACAGTCAAATGGCAGGCTTATTTTCTGTGATGGCAGGCAAAAAGATTACGGCAGATATGTTCGGGACCGGCGCATATCTGGAAGAAATGAAAGACATTTCCGCCGCGATGTGGATCAATGAAGATTCCGTTCCCACGGTATGCGCTTACGGTTCCTGGGATAAATTGCAGGCATTTGGCGCATCCCGGCGTCTGGCTGCGGCGCTGGAGGAGCATCATGTTCCCCATGAATACATAGTGTTTGAACACTCCGGGCATGGTCTGCAGAATGATACAAACAGGTTCAAAGAGTATATGGAAAAAGTTCTGGAATACCTGGACACTTATATGCCGGCAGATGGAAAATCCTTTTGATTCTTTTATAAACTATGACATACAGCTGTCGTACATACGATGGTATACTGTGAAAGTACTGAAACATACCGGCCGAAACATTTTGCGGGATTCCCGTGAAATATGACTTTATGCCCGGGCTGGAATATATAAAGTCAGTTTTGCCCGGTCTGGCCTGGTGCTTACAAGAAAAAAAGAAACGGAGGAACTGCCATGACTGATCCATATGTGAACTGTCCTGTATTTGAAAATGAAAACTACCTGATAAGGCTGATTATGCCTTCCGACGACCGGGATTTATTTCTTGTGTATTCCGACGAGAAGGCTGTGCCGTTTTTTAACAGCGATAACTGTAGCAGTGAGTTTCATTACACACAGCTGGAACATATGCAGGGTGCCATAGAATTCTGGCTGCAGGAATATCGGAGAAGGAGATTCGTGCGCTGGACGATTATTGACAAAAGGATTCCGCAGGCAGTGGGGACCATTGAATTATTTAACCGGCATGCGGGG
This sequence comes from uncultured Acetatifactor sp., assembly GCA_910577185.1. GTDB lineage: Bacteria > Bacillota > Clostridia > Lachnospirales > Lachnospiraceae > Acetatifactor. The sequence goes on along the minus strand of CAJTLR010000075.1, from coordinate 362 downwards.
GATTACTTTGACAACTGCGGACTGCTGCGGCTGGATCTGCGGAGTGATTATGAACATGAGGAAGAAATTCTGGAGATTTTGTCCATGATAATCCAGCCGGCGTTTGCCCTGTTTGACTGTGGCATGATCGCCACCAAGATTCCCGCCTTTGCCGGTGAACGGAAAAAGGCGGCAGAGCGGGCCGGATTTTCTTATTCGGAAGAAAAACTGACAGGGGGCGATGACCGGAAAGTTTATCAGGATTATTATGTAATGTTGAAATAATGTCGGAAAACAGTGTATTTTTAAATGTATTTCAGATCAATTCGGACAAATAAGCCCAGGTTTCCCTGATTTTTCCGGACGGAGGAAGATTTTAATGT
>CAJTLR010000074.1 GCA_910577185.1 uncultured Acetatifactor sp. | reverse complement strand
ACCACAAAACACTTCGCGGTGCCGTAGTGGTGCAGGGGCTTTCATAGAAACAGTATTGCCCTAAAATAAAAAATATATACAAAAAAGACAGCATTTTACCGGCCCTGAAAAATTTTCAAAATACATAAAAAAACAGTTGTCAAAGACCGGGGGACTGTGCTATAATAACTTTTGTCAGGTGGAAGGTACCATGTTTCCGTGAAATTACATTTTTGCAGATATAGTATATCGGTAGTACATCAGCTTCCCAAGCTGAGGGGGTGGGTTCGACTCCCATTATCTGCTCTTTAAAAAAGCCGCAAAACTCTTAGATTTTCCAGTAAAATCAGTGATTTGCGGCTATTTTGTTTCCATTTTATATCATTCCGTTTTACCCTCATTGGACAAGGGGATGCCCAATTGATGGAATTTATACCGGAAAACCAGAATTAACGTTCCAGCAATACAAGATACTCTGTGGTATCCTCTTCCAGTTTTTTTGTACCGGTTTTATGAAAACCATGGCGCCCGTAGAACCGAACCGCCCCCTCATTCTTCTCAAGCGCCCATAAAAATTTCACGGAACATTTTTCTTTTGCAAACTCTATCAGTTCCGCGCCAATACCCTGCCTTTGAAAAAAACTGTCAACATACAGTTCCCTGACCTGCGCGTCCTCTATGTGAATCATCCCTTTTACAATCCCATCGTCGTAAACCCATATGTGATGCAGGATATCCGGCGAGGCATACGCTTCTGCCACAGACAGCACCTGCAGCTCACCGAAGGAATAGGAATCGTTCCGGAAAATAGGGCGGTAATTTATCCGCTTTACAAAAACCAGAATCTCGGCAATGCGGGAAATATCCCCGAGCTGTGCTTTTCGTATATTCACTTCTTTTTCCCTCACGGCGCTCCCTCTGCCTCCCCTCCTGCAGCTGTTTTCACATTTTTCCGGTCTGCCTCCAGTATTTCCTCCAGCGTTCTGGGAGTGTATCCCATATAGTCCATCATAACCCCGCAGTTGAACATCAGACAGGGCTTCACATACAGTTCCTGCATTTCATACTTCATGTGTTCCGTCATATTCCACTCAAAACTGCTGTGGACATGCCCGTATAAATGATACCAGCCGAAATAATGGTGATTAAAACAGGGGATGGGATAATGGCAAAGGATAATTCCTTTTCCTGCAGGCAGGGACAGTTCCTTGTAATTGGTTATTTCCGTAAACAGGGACTGGAATTCCCGGTTTTTCAGCAGCTTCTTATCGTGATTTCCCACAATCAGGTGCTTGATACCGTTTAACCTCTTCACAGTTTCAATACTTTTGGAAGCATTATACCAGCTGATATCACCCAGAATGAATACCTCATCCTCCATCCCCACTGCATTGTTCCAGTTTTCTGTCAGGGCCAGGTCATGCTCCTCTATGGTATGAAACGGCCTATTATCAAATGCCAGTGCATTTTCATGTCCAAAATGCGTGTCCGCTATAAAATAATATGCCATTCTGTCTCCTTTTCCGGTTTTCAAAAGATCCGGACAGCCGGTCCGGCGCCTTTGCATCTTTCCGTCTTTTCATCATATCACATCAATCTGACACATTTTCATGGTTTCCAGCGCTGCCTTATGGGTTTTTGGAGTCACTCCCGCACAGCATGCCTCATTCACACACACAGGCATCTCCGGAAAATGCGCCTTCAGCAGCAATGCATTTGACACCACACAGATATCCGTACAGAGTCCCAGCAGTTCCACGGCAATCTCTTCCTGTTCCTGGATTCTCCGCAGTTCCTCCACCAGAGCCGTGGAACCGAATGTGGGTTTTTCAATTATTTTAAAGTTTTTTCCCAGCAGCGCCTCCTGCACCCTCCCATCCAGCTTCCAGCCCGGCGTGCCGCTGATGCAATGGGGCACAGGCAGCCGCTTTCCTTCCTCCGTCTCCAGATAGTTTTCCCCATGGGTATCCATGGTGGCAAAAATTCTTCCTTCAAAGTTCCGGATCCTGGAAACCACGGCATCCACAATCCCTGCCGCCTCCATGGTACCCAGCGCTCCATCCACAAAATCTTTCTGCATATCCACCACAACCAGTATTTTTTCCATACTTTACCCCATTTCCGCACAGCTTTTTGTGCATGGCAGAGTTTGCGGATGCTGTGCAGACACAAACTCCGGACTAAAAATTATCAGTTTTCCTTCTTCTCCCCTGCCCCAGCACTGACACCCCTCAGCCTTCGCTGCTAATTTCATTACGCGCCCCTGCGCACAAAAAGCCTGGCAGCAATCCCCGCCAGGCTTAATCTGATTTACGCCACTTTACTCTTGGCAAGTTCTGCCAGAGTTTTAAAACCTTCCGCATCATTTACTGCCATCTCGGACAGCATCTTTCTGTTGATATCCACGCCGGCAAGCTTCAGGCCATACATAAACCTGCTGTAAGACAAGCCGTTCAGTCTCGCCGCAGCGTTGATACGTGCGATCCAGAGCTGTCTGAACTGACGCTTTCTCTCTTTTCTGCCCACATACGCGCTGGCAAGGGCCCTCATAACGGACTGTTTTGCGATTCTATACTGTTTGCTTCTCGCTCCCCTGTAACCCTTGGCGAGTTTTAATACTCTTTTATGCTTTTTCTTGGCATTCAAGCCACCTTTAATTCTTGCCATCCTTCATTTCCTCCTTACCTTATTATAAATAGGGCAAAAGCTTCTTCATATTCTTTACATTGGTTGCATCTGTCATGGTCGGCTTTCTCAGGTTGCGCTTGGTTTTCGCGCTCTTCTTTGTCAGGATGTGGCGCTTGTAAGCCTTGTTCCTTTTTAACTTACCTGTTCCTGTTACTTTAAAACGCTTTGCAGCAGATCTGCTTGTCTTCATTTTAGGCATAACACATTCCTCCTATATTTTGCTTAATCTATTTTAACTTCCTCAGCCGGAAAAACAACGCCAGACCGCCGGCAGCAGCTACCTGGCGTATATTCCTTATCGCTTTTCAGTTAAAAACATTGTCATACTCCTGCCCTCTACCTTAGGTGCCTTCTCCATCACCGCGATATCGGACAAGCTTCCCGCGAAATCGTCCAGGATATGCTTGCTGTTGTTCATATGGGCCATTTCACGTCCCCGGAACCGGAGCGTCACCTTGACCTTATCCCCCTTGGTCAGGAATTTCCTCGCCGCGTTGATCTTGGTATTCAGGTCATTGGTGTCAATATTGGGAGACAGGCGGATTTCCTTAATCTCGATAATCCTCTGCTTCTTCCTGGCTTCCTTTTCTTTCCTGACCTGTTCATACTTGAACTTGCCATAATCAACAATCTTGCACACAGGCGGTTTTGCGGTGGGGGCAATCTTTACCAGATCCAGGCCGGCTTCCTCTGCCAGCCGCATTGCCTCCCTTGAGGGCATAATGCCAAGCTGGGAGCCGTCAGCCCCGATCAGACGTACTTCCCTGTCCCTAATCTGTTCGTTAATCATTAAATCGCTAATAGTTCTGTACCTCCATAAGAAATATATTAAAAATAAAAAAGCGGACAGCACAACCATCCACTTAAACTCACTCAACGCAAAACACGCACTTTCCCCATGCATGACAATTGATATATGTGAACACTTACCAGCCCTGTCGCCGTAAGGTGAGAGTGGATACTCTGCTTGTTGTCACATGCTCTTCACATGCCTTATTACCATATCACATCTTCTGCCATCTGTCAACAAAAAAATTCTCTTCTTAATCCCTTTTCTTAATCCCCTTCCATAATTCCCCACATTCCCTTTCCAACAATCTCTTTTCCATAATCTCTTTCCCATTAATCTCTTTTCCATAATCATTGTAAATTTGTGCAGGACATGTTACAATGGGGCACATACTGAGAAAAAAGTTTCAGGAAAGGAAATCCCATGAAGGAAAATACTGCAAACCAGGCCCACGGCAAAGAAAACTCCATAACCGGACAGCCCGCCGGAAACAATGCCACGGCAAAAAACGAAAAAAATACCGGCAGCGGGGAATCTCCCCAAAAAAGGAAAGTCACATCCCGGCAGATAGTTGCCGTCGCAGGCGTGGCCCTGCTGGTTTTACTTTACCTCATCACCCTTGTGACCGCCATTGTGGACAGTTCCGCTTCGGCCCAGTGGTTCCGCATCTGTCTTGCAGCCACTTTCGCCCTGCCGCTGCTTTTGTGGCTTTATTCCTGGATGTATGGCAGGCTCACCGGAAAATCTGCCATAGGGGATCCCTCGGAACAATCCAAAGACGACTCGCGGGAAGATGACTTTACGTAACCAGCCGGTTCAAAACAGTGCGGCTACACGGTCACGGCCTCTTCCCCCGGGCGCTGCGAAATCCCATGATATCCAAAAGCCTGCCCGCTGCCGCCGATAAATGCCCTTTCCGGCTGACAGTGACACAGATCTGCCTTTTGGGTATCATTTTATTAAAGCGCAGTTCAAAGAGCCGTCCTGACTCCAGTTCCTCTGACGCAAAGTCCCTTACCACGCAGCCTATCCCCAGATTCCGCAGGGCAAACTGTACGATCATATCGCTGGTGGAAAGTTCAAACTCCGGCTGCAGCATTACACTGTTTCCCGATAAATATGTGTCCATATAACGTCTCGTACTGGTGTTGCCTTCCAGGAAAATCATGGGGAGCTGCTCCAGTTCCTGCAGATCCAGCATTTTATTTTTGTAAGATATAAAACGTCTCCCTGCCACAAATACATCCTCGATCTCCCTGACCGTTTCCCCGTAGAGATCATCTCCCGGATCAAAAGGGGCGCTCACCACCCCGAAGTCAATTTTTCCCCCTCGCAGCAGCTTCAGTGTCTCCGGCGTGGGCGCGTTTGCCACAATCACCTTAATCCCCGGATGCAGCTCGTGAAATTCCTCCAGAAACGGAAGCAGGTAAAACTTAAGCGTCATATCGCTTGCCCCGATATGTACCTCACCCTGTTCCAGGTCCATCATCTGCTTCACCATTTCCACGCCCTGCTCAATCTGTTCATACCCTTTTTCCACATAAGAATACAGCACCTGCCCTTCGGCAGTCAGTCTGACTCCCCTGGAAGCCCTCTGGAACAGCGTTACCCCCAGGCTCTGCTCCAAAGCTTTCAGGGACTGGCTCACCGCAGGCTGGGATATGGACAGTTCGTTAGCCGCCCCGGTGGCGCTCCCCAGTTTTGCCGTATAGTAAAATACCTTGTAATACTCCAGATTTCCTATCATAAGCTTCTCCTTTTCCGGCAGACCGTGCAGCCCTATGCCGCTTACACGGTAAATTTCCCATTGCAGTCCCAATCAGGCAGGGGAACGTTCTTCTCCCCTGCCCGCCGCGCGGGGCACCCTTCAGCCTTTGCTGACATTCCTCCGCCGGGGCACCGTGTGCATAATGCGTCAGCAACAATTTTCCCGGCCCGGCCCGTACGCCGCTTTTGCGGCATAATTCCAGGTGCGGGGAATCGCACTTTGTGTACGGACCTGCGCATAAAAAATGCCCTCCAAAAAGATTCTGAAGGGCATTCCGGCTGTTTCCGGTCTTACTTTTCCCTGAATGTGGAGCATGCGGTTCCCCCGCAGTCGCAGGCGCCGCAGCCCTTGATATCCACATGGTCGGCATGACATTTATAATTGGAATTATAAACACATTTTACCGCCTCACAGTCAATACTGATGATCTTGCTGGGATGCACCACGGAACTCTTGAAAGAATCCATGCCTTCCCTTTCCTGCATAAAGCTTTCGCAGCAGGTGTCATCACAATTGCAGGCACGTTTTCCGCCCACCATGATGTCTCCCTTACAGCACAGATGCTGATCATTGTAGGTACAATTTTCTACTGCACATTTTAATTCTGCCATACAAGCCTCCTTATGAAAGTTCCGCATCCGTCCTTTCCGTCCTTGCACTCCGGCCCGTCTGCCGGATTCTCCCTGCGCTGTTGGGACAAATGCATTTTCTGAAACTTCGCGCCGCTTTCCTGACGGTTTCTGCAGCAGGCAGCGCCAATACCGCAGATCCGGACTTTTGCATCCCATCCGTTTCTTCCCCGGACAGGATGCCTGTCAGAATTAGTATGTCTCATTCCGGCGGAAGCTATTCCGGCAATCCATAAAATGTCAGTTTATTTTGTCCCCTCCTGTATTTCTTCTTTGCGGATTTCTTTTGTGCGGATCTCCTCACAGATCTGGTCCAGGAACACGGCCAGGGGCTTTTGTCCCTCGTCACCCGCGAAACGGCTTCTCACGGACACCAGGCCTTCCTCTTCCTCCTGCTGCCCCACTACCAGCATATAAGGCACTCTTGCAAGTCTCGCCTCCCGAATCTTAAAACCGATTTTTTCCGAACGATTATCCGTCTCCGCGTCAATATCCCTCTCCCTGAGCGCTTTCAGCACCCTGGCAGCATAGGCCTCATATTTCTCGGAAATGGGCAATACCCTCACCTGCTCGGGGCAGAGCCATGTGGGGAATTTGCCCGCATATTTCTCAATCAGCCAGGCCAGTGTACGCTCATAGCAGCCCATGGATGTCCTGTGAATAATGTAGGGCCGGACTTTGTCCCCGTTCTGGTCCACGTAGTACATGTCAAACTGCTCCGCCAGAAGGGCATCCCACTGGATGGTGATCATGGTATCATCCTTGCCGTACACATTCCTTGCATTGATGTCTACCTTTGGTCCGTAGAATGCTGCCTCGCCCACGTCTTCCACAAACGGTATCTCCAGTTCTGTCAGGATGTCCCTGATGTGCTGCTCCGTCTCGTTCCAGACTTCCGGTTCCCCGATGTATTTTGCCCTGTTTTCCGGATCCCATCTGGACAGATGATAGGTCACATCCTCTTCCACACCCAAAGTAGTCAGACAGTATTTTGCCAGGGCGATACACGCCTTAAATTCCTCCACCATCTGATCCGGCCGAACCACCAGATGACCCTCCGTAATCGTGAACTGCCTTACCCGGGTCAGTCCGTGCATTTCTCCCGAATCCTCATTGCGGAACAGCGTGGAAGTCTCACTCATTCTGTAGGGAAGGTCCCTATAGGATTTCTGCGTATTTTTATAAACGTAATATTGGAATGGACAGGTCATGGGACGAAGGGCAAATACTTCCTTGTCTTTCTCCTCATCTCCCAGCACAAACATGCCTTCCTTATAGTGATCCCAGTGTCCTGACATTTTATACAGGTCGGATTTTGCCATAAGAGGCGTCCTGGTGCGGACATAGCCCCACTCCTTATCCTCCAGGTCCTCGATCCAGCGCTGAAGCTTCATAATCATCCTGGTTCCCTTGGGCGTAAAGAGCGGAAGTCCCTGCCCGATCACATCCACCGTGGTAAACAGTTCCATCTCCCTTCCCAGCCTGTTGTGGTCCCGGCGCTTCGCATCCTCCATACGCTCCAGATGGGCCTCCAGATCCTCCTTTTTATTATACGCCGTGCCATAAATGCGCTGCAGCCTGGCCTTATCGGAATCTCCCCTCCAGTATGCCATGGAAGAAGAAGTCAGTTTAAAGGCTTTCACACCCTTGGTATTCATCAGGTGCGGCCCTGCACACAAATCCACAAACTCTCCCTGTCTGTAGAAGGAAATCTCCGCATCTTCCGGCAGATCCCTGATCAGTTCCACTTTGTAGGGCTCATTTCTCTCTTCCATAAACCGGACAGCCTCTGCCCTGGGCAGGGTAAATTTCTCCAGCCTGGCGCCCTTCTTGATAATTTTTTTCATCTCTGCCTCCAGGGAATCCAGATCCTCCCTGGAAAAGGCTTCATGGTCAAAATCATAATAGAATCCCGTGTCGATACTTGGCCCAATGGCCAGTTTCGCATCCGGAAACAAATTTTTCACCGCTTCTGCAAGCACATGGGAAGCAGTATGACGTATCGCGGCCAGCCCCTCCTCGTCATTTGCGGTACAGATATCCAGCGTACAGTCATGATCAACAACAGTCCTCAAATCCACCGTCTCACCATTCACTTTTCCGCAGCAGGCCATCCTTGCCAGCCCCTCACTGATGGTGAGCGCAATATCATACACACTCATTTCTTTTTCAAACTCTTTCACGGAACCATCTTTTAATGTGATTTTCATTTCTGTCCTCTCTCCTTTTCCTATTTTCATTTCCCATACCAGAAACGATATTTGCAGAAGCAGTCCCCGGGAATGCCGTTTTCCTGCGCGGGACGCATGCAGCTTTCGCTGCTGATTTCCTTACGCGCCCCTGCGCAATCCAGTAGGGGAACGCCCTTCTCCACTACTCGCCGCGCCGGGCACCCGTCAGCCTTTGCGGACATCCCTCCTCTGGGTGACTGTGTGTATGCTGCGTCAGCAACAATTTTCCATATACACCCCTGCGCAATCCAGTGGGGGAACGCCCTTCTCCACTACTCGCCGCGCCGGACACCCGTCAGCCTTTGCGGACATCCCTCCTCTGGGTGACCGTGTGCATGCTGCGTCAGCAACAATTTTCCATATGCAGCCCTGTGCAATCCAGTGGGGGAACGCTTTTCTCCACTACTCGCCGTGCGCCGCCTGGCGGCATAATTCCAGGTGCGAAGAGTCGCACTTTGTGCACGGGGCTGCGCATAAAAAAACCCCTGCAATATCAATATTGCAAGGGACGTATCATCTTGAACGCGGTTCCACCCTTGTTGCAGTTTCCAGGCCAGATGCAGCGCTGCACTACAGCTTGTTATCTGTCCCCGCGGCACTGGCCAGCCTTACGCCGGCTTTCCGGGTATGGCACAGAATCATCTGCGCTCACCGGGTTTTCTGCTCACGAAAATACTTAAAAACTGCCACCTTCATTCGCCCTTAACGGAGGCCTCCGGGCTGTATTAAAGCCACTCCGAGATGGTCTTCGCGAAGCTTCATGCCGAACCGCTTACAGCGCCAGTATCCCGGGCGGTTCTCTCTGTGGCATTCCGCAGCCTACTTTTCTCTTCAACGTTTTATACATCATAATACTTTTCTATTCAAAAGTAAAGTACTTTTTTCTATTCTCTGCTGCCAATGGCTTCCACGATATAATCTTCCACTTCCTTGCGGCTTATATTCAGCGCCACCGCCAGCTCCCCATAGAGATTATCCTCCGCCATATGAAAATACTTGGCATCCACCGCAGTAACCTTCCTGCCCGCCTGAATCCGCTTCTGCTTCCTCAGGTATATGGTCTTTATAATTTTCACCAGTTCCTCGCAGTTGTTTGTCCTGATACAGTCCTTGTACATCTGCTCGGACAATTTGTCATTCGTAATAACCAGCAGCGGAATTTCCGGAATCGCTTCAATCAGTTTTTCTGCTTCCTCTCTCTTTAGCACTTTCCGCATGGAATCCTTCGGAGAATCCACCGGCACATAAACCGTACTTCCTGCCATATACAAAGGTTTCAATATATAGTATTCCCTTGCCTTGTCCACTCCCGAAATATTCAGGGTTGTAACATTCTCCACCACGCATACGCCTTTGTTGCCACAAATAACATAATCACCAATTCCAAACATTAGAACCTCACTTTCCGCATGCTTGCCGACTACAAAACACCTCCGTTATATGTTATAACCATATTGTAACAGATTTAATCCGAAATTGTCAGCAAAAATGCGTGTTTGGATGATTTTTGTGAAATATGCCCATAGCAGACCTGCCACATTCCTATGGACATCCTGACGAGCCTTACCGTCGCCCCGAATTCAGGCGCCGGACCGGCCTTTCGAATGTCCCATTCCCCGGAGACGGAAGCTCCGCTGCCGGCAGAACCAAAGCCAGTACTTGTGCTATAGCAATATGCCCTGCCCCAGTCCTTTCTTTTTTTACAAATATTGTGTCAGCCGTTCAGTTTCTCTCTCCCAGGTACAACTCCACCCGGTTCTCCAGATGGTCAAGCAACATATCCATCGTAATACTGCCTGCTAAATACAAGTCCAGTTCTTCATCTATGATATCATCCAGCTCTCCGGGAAGATATTTAACGGGCATTGCCTTGTCTATGAGATCCATCATCGTCGCTCTGTCCAGTTCTATATTCAGTTTGCCCGCCAGATTGACTTCGCCGAACTCCCATATCGAAGTTTCTGACTGCATGGAAGCAAGCTGCTCCTCCAGCACATCCTTGCGCACGCTGAACCGAAAATTGACATCCTTCGCCAGCTGCAGCTGCCCATCATAGGAAAGATACAGGGCGATAAAGGCAGCGGCAACTTCCTTTTCCTCCTTTGTAGCCGACCTGCGGACTGCCAGCATGTTGCAGGGTTCCATAAAGTGTGCTCCCCCATCCTTTCCGGGATATCCGATATAATTGATGTCCTCCCCGTAAATAGCACGGTATGCGGCAAGATGCTCCGGCTTATAGATCGTCAGTGTATTGCACAGCGTCTTTCCCTCCAGCAGGGAACTGCCGGGCTCTACCCCCATCTCCCGGGTAAAGTACTTCTCTGACATCTCCAGGGTCTGGCGGAATCTGTCGCTGTCAAAATGCATCGCCCCGGTTTCCCCATCCTGGACAATATAATAGTTATTATCCAGTCCATGATCCAGCAACCCGAGAAGATAATAAATCCCCACATCCCGGTTATAATAATTACAAATTGCGTTCATATCAGGCATGTCCCGGACACACTGGATAAACGTGTCAAAATTCCAGTCCTTAAGATCCGGCTCCCCGGTAACCACTGTCAATAGGCTAAAATCCCTCACCAGTCCGTACAAGGTTCCATTGATCTTTCCCATCTCCAGGACCGCGGGCTGCAGCTCTCCCGAGACACCCAGCTGTTCCATAATGGTATCCAGAGGCTCCCAAAGCTTTTCCAGTCCCTCAAAGTCCAGCATGAAAGGATCAATCAGTACCGGGCCCTTACCCGCCGTCAGCTGTGTCAACAGCGCGGTGTTGTCTTCCAAATTTCGCTCGACTAACTCAATATGGCAGCTGGGATACCGCTTGTTAAACTCCGTAACCAGCCACCGGTAGGCATTCATATTGGAGGGATTGACTTCCATGGTTATTTCACGAAGAGGCACTTCTTCCGTGGTAGGTTCCAGACAGAGATAGTTATTGTTTTCTGAGTCACTGTAAATGAGAGAAATCCGCCCTTCCTCATCAGCCTGCAGGGCAGGAACATTCCGGGCCAGAATGCCATGGTTAATCCAGCGGTAAAGCAGCTCCGGATTCTCCCCTGCCAGCCCGCTGCGGTATACGCCCTCTCCATCCGCATACAGCAGAGTGTTTTCGTCAAAGAGCGTCATATAATAGATACTCTTTTCCCTGCCATAGGAGGCCAGCGTCACCGGCTTATCACTTACCCCATCCAGATACTGCAGGGCTATTCCCCCATTGTCCCCATTTGTTGCATGCAAAAAAGCAATACGGCCGTCATACAGAGGAACCAGTTCCAGGATAATACCTTCTGACGGAATATATTCCGTCAGGATCTCCCCCTCTTGTGACACAAGCAGGTACTGCAGATTCTCCCCCATGGACCGCACCAGGTGCGCTACCCCGGACTTGTCCACTGCAAGGGACGAGAGGCTTCCAATAACCTCCCTGTATTCTCCCTCTACGCAATCCAGCGGAAACTCTCTCACAATCTCCTGGTTTTCATCTCTCTCCGCGATGAAATACCGGTAATCCTCCCCGCCCTCCTGTATCTCCGAACCAAGGGATACATAATGGTTTGTTCCGGCTACCGGGCCTATGTGCCAGTGCTGGTTCTCCAGGTCAAAGCGTTCCGAACCTGCTTTTCCCTCCGCAGTCACAAAAAAGACCTCGTCCCAACTTTCGATGGCAGTTTTCATGAGATGTTTTTTCAAATGGAATGCGCCCGAAACACCCAGAACAGACATTTGGCCTCCCCCTTCTATGGCATTCTCCGGGTTTTCCGGCTGAAGAGGAACCCGCGCTGTCGCGGAAAAAATATCCAGGGAATTGTCTTTCCCCTCAAGGCCCATAACTGCCGTCGGATCCGGTATTCCCCCTGGTCCGGCAAATTCTTCCTGTCCGGATGACGAACCATCGTCATTTGCCGCATCCGATGCTTCCGACGACTCTGCGCCCTGGGCCGCATCCGATACCTCTGAAGATTCTGTGCCCTGGGCCGTATCCGGGACACCCGACGCTTCCTTTTCCTCTGCGCCGCACCCGATAAGCTGCACCGCAAGCATCACAGCCAAAAAGGCAGAACTGACTCTTCTCTTCATAAAGTCTTCCTCCTCCCCTCAAAATCCCATACAAATGGAGTACCTGCATATACCATCCGTTCGTTTCCCGATTCTCAATTCAGGTCTTTACCACTCAATACGCAATATGATATAAGGTCAAAAAAGTCTCCTGGCCAAAGTTCAGTTTCTCTCTGAACCGTGACCAGCCATTCTCAATTTCTCCTGCCGTCAGTCAAGTACCTTGATACTCTCGATAACAGGCTGGTTTTCTTTTTCCACAGTGCCATTGTCATCTGTCACGGGAACGGCCCCGCAGATGGCATCCACCACTTCCATTCCTTCTGTCACATAACCAAAGCATGCATACTCGCCATCCAGAAAAACACTGTCCTCATGAACAATAAAAAACTGGGAACTGGCACTGTCATTTGCCTTGGAACGCGCCATTGAAATAGCCCCACGGGTATGGGACAGATTGTTCTCCACTCCGTTGCCGGAAAACTCTCCCTTGATGGTCTTGTCCGAACCGCCAAACCCATTGCCCAGAGGATCCCCTCCCTGAATCATAAATCCGCTCATGATTCTGTGAAAGGTGAGTCCGTCATAAAATCCATCTCCTGCCAGTTTCAGGAAATTTTCCACAGTGATAGGCGCCACATCCCCATCCAGTTCCACGGATATACTGCCGTAGTCTTTCACTGTGATTTCCACGTGATGTTTGCCGGCGGAAGACTCCTCTTTGTCACCGCAGGCAACCAGCATCAATACCATGATAACTGCCAGCATCATACTTACCAATCTCTTTTTCATAATTCTCTCCCTTTTTATTTATTTGTCCGTCCCTCGCCCCGCAAGCTGCCGGAACTTCACCGACGTTTTTCTCTCCCATACTGACAATGCCACCGCAGCATTCTATCCTGCGATGGCACAATATATTCTATCATTCCGGAGACAGTCATAATACCTGATATCAATGGCCCCCGGGTCCCTTCCATTCCGGAATAAGGTCATGTGATACCATGATTCCAGATCAATCATGGTATTTATGGCCATTCGGCCTCTTCCTTTCCGGAATAAGGTCATGTGATAACATGATTCCAGTTCAATCATGGTATTTATGGCCATTCGGCCCCTTCCTTTCCAGAATAAGGTCATGTGATACCATGATTCCAGTTCAATCATGGTATTTATGGCCATTCGGCCTCTTCCTTTCCGGAATAAGGTCATGTGATACCATGGTTCCAGTTCAATCATGGTATTTATGGCCATTCGGCCTCTTCCTTTCCAGAATAAGGTCATGATACCATGATTCCAGTTCAATCATGGTATTTATGGCCATTCGGCCCCTTCCTGCCATGAATAAGGTCATGTGATAACATAATTTTGTGCGCGTCTGCGCATATGGAATCACCAGTTGACGCAGTGCCTTTCTGTGCCAACATTATATCATAAAGTCAAATTTCTGTCCAGTTGGATTGTATGTCTCTTCCTTTATGGTGTTCCAGTCAACATTGGCAATTTTTTCCGCCAGCTCCTCAATCGTGGAAGCGAATACCGTTGTGCGTTTTTCCGCATTTTTCCCATGGGCGCGATATTCGTCTGCCTCTGTCTTTTTTGCGTCTTTGGCTTCTTCTTTTCTGTCCTCACGCTGTTTTTCGATGCGCTCACGCTGTTTTGCACTGCTTTTTTCCAGTTCCGCAAAGAAAGAAACTTCTCCGTCGTCCCCTATGGTGATGCCGATGCGTGTCACATCATCCGCTTTGTCACCCAGCTTTGTCTTCATCTCATCCAGCCTGGAAACCGCGCCGTCCAGTATCTCCAGATTCTTCTTTTTCACATTCTCATCCGCTGCCATCTTCTCAAGCTCATCCGCGGAGATCAATGCGCTGTACTCTTCCTTCCCCCTGGACAGAAGGGCGGCTGCTTCCTCGTCCGTCTCATAATCAGCCACAATAAAATCCATGTTCTTATAGCTCTTCTGCAGTTCCTTCAGAAGCTTCTGGGCCGCCCTGCTCAATTCGGGAGCCTTCTTGTCCCCTTTTGACGCACTGGCGCTCTTTGCGCTGTCTGCTTTAGCAGACTGGATATCCTTTCCTGCCTGGGTTGTACGCTCATAAACACTGCTCTGGTAATAACTTCCTACTTTTTCCATTCTCTGCCCTCCATAGCTTTTTCCGGCATCTAAGCAAAATACCGTTAAATCCTTTTACTATATCATACTACATTTTATTTCGGCAAAATCTGGAAAAACTTTATGCCTCATGACTCTTTATCCCCCAGTCCGGACAGCAGGGTTCCCTGCATCCTGCCACAATACACTGCATACGTTTTTCACTGCACATGACTGTAAAAAAACGGATCCGGCAGCTCTTATACATTCCACTGCAGCAGTTTTCCCAGAAACCGGCGTAAGTTTTCCGTCTCCGGCCGGGCGAAAATCCGTTCGCTTTCGCCGTATTCCATCAAAGTCCCTTCGCAGAGAAACGCTATCTTATCACAGGCATGGCGTGCAAAGCCCATCTCATGCGTCACAATGATGAAATCCATCCCCTCTTCTTTCAGTTCATGGACAATATCCAGTACTTCCGTTGTGTACTCCGGGTCCAGGGCACTTGTGGGTTCATCCAGCAGAAGCAGGCGGGGCTTGGCCGCCACTGCCCTGGCGATTGCCACACGCTGCTGCTGTCCGCCGGAAAGCTCTGCCGGCTTTTTCTTCCAGTCATCCTTTAAACCGAACCGTTCCAGCAGCTCCATAGCTCTTTCGCAGGCTTCTTCACGGGAAAATCCATGAACCCGCTCCAAAGGGGTCGTAATGTTCGCCCTGGCGTTCATATGCCGGAACAGACCTCCCTGCTGAAAAACAAACCCCAGCTTTCTCCGGTATTTCTGCAGGGCTGCCTCATTTGTCTCAACCGTCTCCCCGTTTACCCGCAGTATTCCTGTGGTTGGGGCAATCAGTCCTCCCAGGATCCGTAAGAGCGTGGACTTCCCGCCTCCGGACGGTCCTATGATGGCCATTGTGTGTACGTCATCGGAAAAATCCAAAGGCTCCAGAACCCTGCGTCCCTGTTCAAATTGTTTGGAAAGATTCTCAAACTCAATTTTCATAGCGGAACTTCCTTTCCAGCCGTTCGCTGACCAGGGAAATGGGCAGCGTCAGACATAAATAAAGCACACCCAGGAAAAGATAACATTCAAACAGCCGGAAATTTACCGCGCTGATCTCCCGCATTGTCTGTGTCAGTTCGATCACTGCAATCATGGAAAGCAGGGAAGAATCCTTGATAATGGACGCAAACTGTCCCGTAAGAGCCGGAATTGTCCTGGCCACCATCTGCGGCAGAATGACGTGGCGCACCGTCTGGCCGCCCGTAAACCCCACTGCCCTGGCCGCCTCCAGCTGGGAAGCCTCAATGGACAGCAGGCTCCCCCGGATAATTTCAGCAATATACGCCCCTTCAAAGACAGACAGGATGATAACCCCCGCCGAAAAGCGGTTCTGCACGCCCCACGCCGTACCCACAATGTAAAAAAACAGATAAATCTGCATGATCAGCGGTGTCCCGCGAATAAACTTGACATAGATATTGCAAAAATATCTTGCAATCAGCAGTGGAGACTCTTGTCCGGCGGCAACAAACACGCCGATCATGAGACTGAGTATCAGGCTGAACAGGCTGAGCCTACATGTCACGAGAAACCCGTCCCATACACGGAAACGAAACTCCCCCAAAAAAGAAAAGTCAAGCTTTACCTGAATTGCGTGCAGGGAAATCCAAAACAGCATGATCCAGAGCAGCACCACAAACAGCGAGTTCAGCAGCACTGCCGCCGGACCCACCGGCTCCTTTTTCGTTGTCCAGAATAATCTCCGCAATTTTGTCATATGCATTCCCTTTTCGCCCATCATTGCCCGGCCTTGTCAAAAAACCACTGGAATTCAAGCTCCTCAAAGGCTTTCCTTTCCTCGGACAAATACTTTTCCGTCAGCTCCTCATAGCCGCCGTTTTCCTCATACTGGTCCAAAAAAGCATTCAGCTGGTCCAGCAGTTCCTGATTGCCTTTCCTCACGGCAATTCCCCAGTGTTCCGGATCCTGGAACGGAATAAAGACTGCGCTCGTGGTGTCCGGATTGTTCTGCCAGTTGCGGTAAATGGTCAGCTGGTCATAAATAAATCCGTCTGCCCTTCCCTGGGCCACCTCCGTCACACAGGCGCTTTCATCCGGCATGGCCAGGACTTCAGCCTTTGTCAGATTTTTTTCGGCATACATGTGCCCTGTGGAACCGGATTTTACCGCTATGGTTTTTCCTTCCTGGTTCAGGTCATCTATGGAAGTAATCCCGGAATCGGCGTTGGCCAGGATTGCCAGAAGTGCATTTGCATAAGGTTTCGAAAAATCAATCAGTTCTTTCCGTTCTTCCGTAACTGTCATGGAAGAAATGACAATATCGGCCGCTCCGGTCTGCAGGGCCGGGATCAGGCCATCCCATGCCGTATTTTCAATCCGGATCTCCCGTCCCGCGTATTCCCCAAACGCCCTTATCAGATCCACGCTGACTCCTGACGGATCCCCTGCTTCGTCCCTCATTTCAAACGGCGGGTAGGCAAGCTCCATGGCTACCACCAGCGGCTCCGTGCCGCCCTCTGTTCCTGCTTCCCCAGCCTGGTTACCTTCCCCGTTTCCATTGGCACATCCTGTCATGTTCCATACCAGCAATACCGCCAGCAATAGTGACATTATCTTTTTCATGTTCCGTATTCTCCTTTTTCTTCATCCTTATATTTTCTCCCTTTCCAAAAAGTATACCTTTTATTTTCTTATTTCAGCAATCAAAAATTGCTCCCGCCATCTTGCATTTTTGCCAAAAACATTCGCCATTACATGCACATCCAGTTTCCATGTCCCGACAACATAAATAACTCCCTCTGCTTTTAACACCCGTCTGCATTCCCGTTCAATTTCAATCCACTGAGACTGAATATGATAAAACGCATTATATAGAACAATTGTATCAAATGTATCATCTGCATAATCCATTTTGGATGCATCCATGACTTGAAAATGCAGCTTTTCCCTAAGTCTGCCGTTTAGTCTTCTGGCATCAAGATCAATGCAATAAACACTATCGGAATAGTCTGATGCAGAAACAGAAAAATCAGCTGCCCCACAGGCAACTTCGAGAATCATCTTATTTTCTATATCCGCAGTGAGCAGCTTAACAAGAATATCTGTATTTTTCATGCTTTTCCTCCTTTAAAATTCCAATAACTTCTCGGAATCTTCAGCCCTTATTTCATGGGGCTTTCAGAACCTATTTT
>CAJTLR010000073.1:17302-17509 GCA_910577185.1 uncultured Acetatifactor sp. | reverse complement strand
CTCGGCGGCAGGTTCAGCCCTACATTTTTCAGGGCCACCGTCACTCTCTCCCGGGATTCCCGGACTTCCGTACTTAAGGAGCCAACCATCAGAAAACCCGGAAGGCCGTTGGCAATATCCACCTCCACGGAGACAAGATAGGCCGTGACACCATAAAGCGCCCCGGAAAAAACAGTACTGTACATAAAAATACCCATGCCTTTCCGT
>CAJTLR010000073.1:0-17283 GCA_910577185.1 uncultured Acetatifactor sp. | reverse complement strand
AGGCACAAATTTGCGTGTGAAAAATTTATTTTTCACACTAATACCTCCATTCCAGTTCCATTTTATTCGATTATGTGCTGTGGTGATTGATCCATAATGACTTGTTTTTGATAAATGAATGAAAACACATTTTG
Source organism: uncultured Acetatifactor sp. (assembly GCA_910577185.1). GTDB lineage: Bacteria > Bacillota > Clostridia > Lachnospirales > Lachnospiraceae > Acetatifactor. The sequence continues at coordinate 17,149 of CAJTLR010000073.1, read as the reverse complement.
ATAAGGAAGTTTACATTTTGATGAAAATGAAATACCTGAAAAAAAGAGTTTCTGAAAGTGTTCCGGTCATCTCCCAAAGGAGACGGGAGTTTTCCGGAAACACCTGCTGACTGAAAATAACACGTTTACATTGTCCTGGCCTTGTACTTTGCCGCCGTGGCTGCATCGATTTTTCCATCCGCGCACAGCCGCTCCACGGCTTCTTCCATGGTGATCATTCCCCGGGCCCTGCCGTTTTGCATCGCCTCGGGCAGCCGCGATATCAGGCCATCCCGGAGCATATGACGCACCTCCTGGCTGGTGAGCAGTACCTCAAATGCCGCCACCCGGCCGCCGGCCGCGGGAATCAGCCGCTGGGAAACCACAGCCTCCAGCACATCGGCCAGCCTGCCCCGCATTCCCTCCTGTCTGTGGGGAGGAAACATATCCAGCAGCGCGTCCACCGCATTGACCACATTGGAAGCGTGCAGCGCGGACAAGACAAGATGTCCCGTCTCTGCCGCCGTGACCGCCGCGCTGACAGTCTCGGGATCCCGCAGTTCCCCCACCAGTATCACGTCCGGGTCTTCCCGCAGCACCGCCCTGAGCGCATCCGCGTAGCTTCTGCTGTCCAGGCCGATCTCACGCTGGTTCACCATGGCCCTTTTATGCGGATGGATATATTCTATCGGATCTTCCAGCGTAATCACCAGCGCGTCCCGGTTTTCATTGATCTGCTCTATCATGGCGGCCAGAGTCGCCGAGCGGCCGCTTCCGGAGGGCCCGGTCACAAGCACGAGACCGCTCTCCCTTTCCTGCAGCCCGATGACAGATTCCGGCATCCCCAGCTCTTCCGGGGAAGGCACCTTTGCATCCACCAGATGAAGCGCAAAGGCTACGCTTCCTTTCTGCTTGTAGGCGTTGGCCCTGCATCTCCCGCAGCCGGGAACCGTAAAGGAAAAATCATATTCCCCTTTTTCCTCAAACCTCTCCCGCTGGACCTCAGGCATGACATGAATCAAGATGTCAAGCGTGTCCGATGATGTTATTTTTGTATGGTTCATAGTGACGAGGGTACCGTTTACGCGCATTCTGGGCGGTAATCCTGCTGCCAGATGTACATCGCTGGCGCCTGCCGCCCCCGCTTCCTCCAGTATCCTTTCTATTGAAGATGAAACTATCCCCGACATTGGCTTTCCACTCCTGATTTTCCCTATCCTTGAAAATTCTGATATATACAGAATACACAAAAAACAAAAATTAATCAACTGTTTTTTGGAAATTATTTTTAACCCTTTACGGCATATTCCCTGAGTACACACTAGGTTTTGGCAAACTGTTTTCCGTTCCTTAGTATCCATAGTGTTCGCTTTTTGTTCATTGGTATCGCCTCCTTACATTCTGCTCAGAACTTCTGCCTTCTTTGCATCGTATTCAGCCTGCTCAATCAATCCTGCACCAAGCATCTTTTTGAGTTTGCCGAGGGTTTCCATCGGATCTTCAGCCAAACCTTGAGATTACTTCAGGTCCCCAAAAGACCCCAAAAAACAGGAACAACAAAGGGGCTGCCGTCCCTAAGCTGCCCCTGTTGCCTCCTTATACTTCATCTCTCCTCAAATTTCTCCCGCAGCTTTCCCAGGGCCTTTTTCTCTATCCGGCTCACATAGCTTCGGGAAATTCCCATCTTTTCCCCGATCTCGTTCTGGGTCACCTCCCGGCCTCCGTAAAGTCCGTAGCGCATGACGATAATCTGTCTCTCGCGTTCGGTAAGGCTCACGTCCAGCAGTGTGAAAAGCTTTTTGATATTCCCCGCCAGCTCCATGCTTTCCACAATATCCGGCTGGTTCTGTTCTATCACATCCACCAGGTGAATTTCATTTCCTTCTTTATCCTGTCCTATGGGTTCAAACAGGGATACCTCCCTGGAAGATTTCTTTTTCCCACGCAAAAACATCAGCAATTCATTTTCGATACATCTGCAGGCATAGGTTGCCAGCCGTCCCTTTCTCTCATCAAATGTCCTGATTGCCTTGATCAGCCCGATACAGCCAATGGAAATAAAATCTTCTATATCCTCGTCCGCATTCTGATATTTTTTGACGATATGCACCACCAGACGTAAGTTCCGTTCCACCAAAATTTTCTGTGCCCGTTGGGCCTCCTCAGGGGAACCATCGCGCAGCAGCCGGATGTATCCGGCTTCCTCCTCCTGAGTCAACGGTTTTTGAAAAGTCTCCAAAGAAAACCCCCATGGATTACTCTTAACATATTTTATGTTATGCCTCCATCCATGGTGCCTGTCACGGGTTGCCCTAAAGCAAAAACATCTGCATCACATAATTGCTCAGGTCCAGCCCCCTGTCCGTGAGGGAAATCCACGTTCCGTCATCAAAAGATTCTCCCGGCAGATTTTCCCGGCCCCGGGTCAGTTTTAACAGTCCGTCGCATATGTTTTTCCGGATCACATTTCCGTAGATTTCTTCCGGCCCGCACCCGAACAGACGCCGGAATTCCCCGCAGGAGACTCCCTCTGTCATCCTTAATCCCAGGAAAAAGAACTCCTCCATTTGTTCCTGCCTGCTTAAACGCTGGATCTCTTCCCTGCATTCCAGAGGATGTTTCAGATAGGCATCCAAATCCGCACCGTTTTTAAAACGGACATTTTCCACCATGGATGCCGCCCCTATGCCGAAGCCCAGATAATTTTTCCGTCTCCAGTAACCGGTATTATGACGGCATTCAAACCCCTCTTTCGCATAATTGGATATCTCATACCTATGGTATCCTTTCCGGGCCAGAAGCCTCCCTGTCTCCTGATACATGATTCTCTCCGTATCCTCGTCCGGAAGCTCCAGTTTTCCTTCCCGGTACCGTTCATACAGAGGCGTTCCCTCCTCCAGAATCAGGCTGTAGGCAGAAATATGTTCCGGAGGATCTGCCAGGGAAAGAACTTTTTCAATGGTATTTTTACAGCTCTCCAGGGTCTGTCCCGGCAGTGCGCCCATCACGTCCACATTGATATTGTCGAAACCGGCTTTCCGGGCAGCGGCAAACGCATCCGTAAACTGCTCCCAGCTGTGGATTCTGCCCAGCGCCGCCAGCTCCCTGTCATCCGCGGACTGCAGGCCGATGCTCAGGCGGCCGATGCCCGCTTTCCGGAAAACCGCCAGGCTTTCCTCCGTCACCGTGCCCGGATTTACCTCAATGGTCACTTCCGCGTCCCCTGCCAGGGAATAATATTTCCCCATCTCCTGCATCAGCCCCGCGATCTGCCCTGCCTGCACCGTGGAAGGCGTGCCTCCGCCCAGGAAAACACTGATAACCCGGTAATCCCTGTACGCCAAAGCGCTTCCCGCCATCTCGGTAAGAAGCGCTTCCATATATCTTTGTTTGATATCCTCCCCCGCGGGAGCTGACAAAAAGTCGCAGTAAAGGCATTTTCTGACACAGAACGGAATATGGAAGTACAATTCCAGCTCCTTCATGTGGGTATTGCGATCTCCGGGCATATCCATTCCTCCGCCATATCTCCTGCCGCGGGGCCTGCTTTCCGGACGTCTTCCCGTCCATGCACCCCGCTTTTCGTTTCCCCAAAACCGCGCTTAATCATCATCCAGCTTCAGGACGCTCAGGAAAGCTTTCTGGGGAATCTCCACATTCCCGATCTGGCGCATCCGCTTCTTTCCTTCCTTCTGCTTTTCCAGCAGCTTTTTCTTCCGGGTGATATCCCCGCCGTAACACTTTGCCAGCACATCCTTGCGCATGGCCTTGACCGTCTCCCGGGCTATGATCTTGCCCCCCACGGCTGCCTGAATGGGAATCTCGAAAAGATGCCTGGGAATCTCTTCTTTCAGTTTCTCGCACATCCTCCTGCCCCGCTCATAGGCGGAATCCGCGTGCACGATAAACGAAAGCGCGTCAACTTCCTCCCGGTTAATCAGAATATCCAGCTTCACAAGCCTGGATTCTTCATATCCCTTCATGTCATAATCAAAAGAGGCATATCCCCTGGACCGGGATTTCAGTGCGTCAAAGAAATCATATATGATTTCATTCAGGGGAAGTTCATATTTCAGCAGGGCACGCCCGGCCTCCATGTATTCCATGCCCAGATAACGTCCCCGCCGCTCCTGGCAGAGTTCCATTATGGACCCGATAAACTCGCTGGTCACCATGATTTCCGCGCTTACCACCGGCTCCTCCATATGCTCGATCAGCGTGGGATCCGGCAGGTTGGAAGGATTTGTCAGTTCCATGACTTCCCCGTTTGTCTTGTATACTTTATAGACTACGCCCGGCGCCGTGGCCACCAGATCCAGATTATATTCCCGTTCCAGCCTCTCCTGAATGACTTCCAGATGCAGCAGCCCCAGAAATCCGCAGCGGAATCCAAATCCCAAAGCCACAGAGGTCTCCGGCTCATACTGCAGGGCCGCGTCATTGAGCTGCAGCTTCTCCAGGGCGTCCCGCAGATCCGGATAGCGCGCGCCGTCTGCCGGATAGAATCCGCAGTAAACCATGGACTGTACTTTCTTATAGCCGGGCAGGGGGCTTTCGCAGGGATTGTTGTCATCCGTCACGGTGTCACCCACCGCCGTGTCTTTCACATTCTTGATGGATGCAGTGATATAGCCCACCATCCCGGCCGATAATTCCCCGCAGGGAATGAACTGGCCGGCTCCGAAGACTCCCACCTCCACCACTTCCTCTTTGGCACCGGTGGCCATCATACGGATCATCGTTCCCTTTTTTACGGTTCCCTCCATGACACGGCAGAAAATGATGACTCCTTTGTAGGAATCATAAAGGGAATCAAAGATCAGGGCCTGCAGCGGCGCCTCCGGATCTCCCCCGGGCGCGGGAATTTTTTTCACAATCTGCTCCAGCACATCATCAATGCCGATGCCGTTCTTGGCGGAGATCAGGGGAGCGTCGTGGGCTTCCAGCCCGATCACATCCTCAATTTCCTCCATCACCCTCTCCGGTTCCGCGCTGGGCAGGTCTATCTTATTGATCACCGGAATGACGTCAAGATCATGGTCCAGGGCCAGGTATACATTGGCCAGGGTCTGGGCCTCAATCCCCTGGGCGGCATCCACCACCAGCACGGCCCCATCGCAGGCCGCCAGGGAACGGCTGACTTCATAGTTAAAGTCCACATGTCCCGGGGTGTCAATCAGGTTCAGAATATATTCCTCCCCATCCTTCGCCTTATATACGGTGCGGACTGCCTGGGCCTTGATGGTAATCCCCCTCTCCCGCTCCAGGTCCATATTGTCGAGAACCTGGGACTGCATCTCCCTGCTTGTGAGAAGTCCCGTGTGTTCGATGATGCGGTCCGCCAAAGTGGACTTGCCGTGATCTATATGGGCAACAATGCAAAAATTCCGGATTTTGCCCTGTTCAAGTTTTTTCGCTGATTCCATTTTTTCCTCCATTTCTGCGCTGTTCTTTGCACATAACCCGGTTTGCGGCAAGCAGTGCGCAGACACAAATCTTATCCCCCCTGTGCGCTGAAGCGCACATACCAGTCAATACTTCCCCGCCGGCCCCCAGAACTGTCTTTGGGCAGATAACAAGGCAGCGGAATGAAGCATACCGGACGTACGCCGCCGGACGCCAAAAGACAGCTCCCGGGACACGCGGAGGGTAAGTATGATTGTAGCAGAATTACACAAAATTGTCCATACATGGAAAATGCCCGCTACAATATTTTCCATCAAAGCCGCAAGATATTCCATTTCATTTTGTATCCCAAAAAGTACAATGTTGCATAAGCCAGAAATAACGGCCAGGTACCTGCAAACCTGAATCCTGGAAAAAGCAGAACGAGGAGGACAAATTATGAAACCGCTGAAATGGTTCTACAGTTTTCTGAAACAATACCGTGCACTGATACTGCTGGGACTTTTCCTGACCACGGTAATTTCCGCGCTGTCCATTGTGAATCCTTACCTTTCGGGCATCATCGTGGATGACGTGATCCAGGCCGGCAATTATGACCTGCTGCCAAGACTGATCATTTGTCTGCTGGCAGTGACCCTTATGACCAGCGCCCTGCGTTTTTTGTACCAGCTGGTATTTGAAACCGCCTCCCAGGGACTTCTCTACGATATGAGAAGCACGGTATACCGCAAACTTCTGGAGGAAGACTTTACATTCTATAATAAAAAGCGCACCGGCGACCTGATGAGCCGCCAGACCGGCGACATGGAAGCCATCCGGCACTTTATGGCATATGATATTTATGCCGTCTACCAGAATGTGCTGCTCTTTGCCTTTGCGCTGCTGATGATCTTCACCATCAGCACAAAACTTGCCCTCTGCATGCTGGTGGTGCTGCCCTTCACTGCCATCGCCACCTTCCGGCAGTCAAAAGAAGTAAAACCCGCCTTCCAGCGGAACCGGAACTGTTTCTCCTCGCTGAACGCCTTTGTCCAGGAGAATATCAGCGGAAACCGGGTGGTAAAGGCTTTCGCAAAAGAGGATTATGAAAAAGAAAAATTCCGGATCGAGAATGACCGGTTTAAGGAAGCCCAGATCAGGGGCTCCCGGGTTTGGATGAAATATGTGCCCATTTTTGAAATTCTCTCCTACGCGCTCACCGTTATCCTGATGCTTTACGGCGGTTACATGGTCATTCTGGAAGAGATCACCATGGGCGACCTGGTGCGGGTCAACGGCTATCTCTGGATGCTGAACACCCCTCTGCGCATGGCAGGCTGGTGGGTAAACGATATCCAGAACTTTATCACATCCGTGGAAAAGATATATTCCACTTACAGCGAGGAGCCAAGGGTCAGAACCCCCCGTTTCAGCTGGAACCACGGTGATACCTTCGCCTATCCCCATGAAAAACTCCGGGGAAATGTGGAATTTAAGAATGTGTCCTACAGCGCGGACGGGGAAGATATCGTGAAAGATATTTCCTTCCGGGTAAAAGCCGGCCAGACCGTGGGCATCATCGGTTCCACCGGTTCCGGTAAATCCACGCTGATGAACCTGCTGTGCCGTTTTTATGACATTACATCCGGTGAAGTCCTGGTGGATGGCCGGGATGTGCGGCAGCTGGACCTCTACAGCCTGCGCGACAATATCGGCATGGCCATGCAGGATGTGTTCCTCTTTTCGGACACCATTGAGGGAAATATCGCATACGGAAGACCCGACTGCAGTTTCGACCGGGTCAAAAAAGCCGCCATCATGGCTGATGCCAACCACTTTATCTCCGCCCTGCCGGAAGGATATGACACCATTGTGGGAGAGCGCGGCGTGGGACTTTCCGGCGGCCAGAAACAGAGGATTTCCCTTGCCAGGGCCCTGCTCAAAGACCCTGCCATCCTGATACTGGACGATACCACCTCCGCGGTGGACATGGAGACGGAAAGCTATATCCAGAATCAGCTGAAAAACATCAAGCAGGACTGCACCGTGTTTATTGTGGCTTACCGTATCTCTTCCATACGGGATGCCGACCAGATTCTGGTCATGGACAAGGGACACATTATCGAACATGGAACCCATGACGAACTGGTTGCTGCGGGGGGCTATTATGCCAAAACCTTCCATAACCAGTATGGGGAAATTCCCTATGACCTGATGGGAAAAAATGCCCCGGAATCCCGGACCACCCTTCACCAGGCTTAAACGGCCGCCAGTGGCAATTGAACAGGAGGTACATACTATGGCACGCAACAGATATGATATGGACGAAGTTCTTGAAGACAGTTTTGACATAAGCCAGCTGAAACGTCTGGCGGCTTATGTCTCTCCTTATAAGGAGAAAATGGCGGGGATCATCCTGCTGATGCTCACCTCCTCTGCCCTGACCATGATGATTCCCATCTTTTTCCAGCGGATCATGGATATCTATATACCGGAGAAAAATATGGAAAAAATCGTATTTGTCAGTATTCTGACCCTGGCAGTGGCATGTTATTCCGCCATAGCCATGCGTTTTAAGATCAAAACCATGAGTATTATCGGGCAGAGCATCATTCATTCCATCCGCACCGACATTTTTCATCATCTGCAGGAACTGCCTTTTTCCTACTATGATGACAAACCCCACGGCAAAATCCAGGTGCGTGTGGTAAACTATGTCAACAGCTTAAGCGACCTTTTGAGCAATGGTATCGTGAATACCGTAACAGACCTTTGCAACCTTTTCTTCATTATTATATTTATGTTTTTCTGCGACCCCAGACTGACGCTGATCTGTCTGTGCGGTCTGCCGCTGCTGGCGGTGGTGATTGTGTTTATCAAGAAAAAGCAGAGAAAGGCATGGCAGGTTCAGTCCAATAAACAGAGCAACTTGAACGCATATATTGCGGAGAGCATCAACGGCATCCGTGTGACACAGTCCTTTGTCCGCGAAAACGAAAACAATCAGATTTTCAATACCCTGAGCGCCAATTACCGCAGGGCATGGATGCACGCCATAAAATTTAACTTTACCATGGGTCCCAGCGTGGATATGATATCTGCCATCACTACCTCTTTTATCTATGTGCTGGGCATCCGGTGGATTCTTGCGCCGGACGCCACGCTCACAGTGGGAGTACTGATTGCGTTTACCGCCTATATCGGACGTTTCTGGGCGCCCATCAACACCCTGGCCGGCTTTTACAATTCCCTGCTGACCGCAATCTCTTACCTGGAGCGGATCTTCGAGACCATCGACGAGCCGGTTCTGGTGAAGGATGCGGAGGGGGCGGGCATTATGCCTCCCGTGAAAGGTGAGGTGGAATTTCAGGATGTGTCCTTCAGCTATGAGGAGGGACACAAGATTCTGAACCACATTAATTTTACGGCAAAGCCCGGGGAAACTTACGCCTTTGTGGGTCCCACCGGCGCCGGAAAATCCACCATAGTAAATCTGATCTGCCGTTTTTATAATGTGGACTCCGGCCAGGTGCTCATAGACGGCACGGACATTGCCAAGGTGACCATCCACTCCCTCCGCACCCAGATGGGCATCATGATGCAGGACAGTTTTATTTTCTCCGGAACCATCATGGACAATATCCGTTACGGCAACCGGGAAGCCACGGACGAGGAGGTCATTGCGGCGGCAAAAACCGTATGCGCCCATGATTTTATCAGCCAGATGGAGCACGGATACTACACGGAAGTGAACGAGCGGGGCAGCAGGCTCTCCGCCGGCCAGAGACAGCTGATCTCCTTCGCCAGGGCGCTTCTGGCCGACCCCAGAATCCTGATACTGGACGAAGCCACTTCCAGCATCGACACGGAGACGGAAATCCTGCTGCAAAAGGGCCTCAACGAACTGCTGAAAGGACGGACTTCCTTCATCATCGCCCACAGACTTTCCACCATAAAGAATGCCAACTGTATCATGTATGTGGATAAGGGCGGCATCCTGGAACGCGGCACCCACGAAGAACTGCTGACACAAAAGGGAGCTTATTGTGATCTGTATATGTCGCAGTATGATTTCCTGGCCAAGAACGCCTGATCTCACGGATTGGCATCCGAATGTGCGCACTGCTTTTCTGACCCTTTTCCGGCAGCGCCCTCCGGCAAAAACCTCTTGCCAAAAGAACTGCCCCATGGTAATCTGATACCGTAGATAATATTTTCCAGGCGGGAGGTTTTTGCAGAATGCGCACAGACAGAATGGGATTTGTGGACAGTTTCAGGTTTCTCATGATCCTGCTGATTATGTCCCATCATATATATATGTTCGGATATTCGGATCAATATCTTTTCAGCAGCTGCTGGGCCTGGGTGGATTATTTCTTTCTCCTCACCGGTTTTTTCACCATGGCTCATTTTGCCGGGCAGGATTCCCCCGGCAGCTGCGCAAAAGAATCCCTCACATACACTTTCCGGAAAATGGCGGCATACTTTCCCCTGGTCTTCCTGGCAGTCACCGCCCAGTACATTGCGGCGGCGCTTCCCTTTCTGGAAGCCGGCCAGCCCAAAAAGTTCATCCATGCCTTTTACGACTGGCCCTATGAAGTCCTGCTGCTTTCTTCCACCGGTATTGTCTGGCCCAAAATGCCGCCCATCTGGTTTCTCTCGGCAATGGCGCTGACACTGCCTCTGCTGGTTTATGTGATTCTGCGCTTCCGGGACCTGCGGCTGATCCTGTCCTGGTTCATTCCCTTCCTATATTATGGATATATGAAGATAAATACCGTCAGGGACTGGCCCAATGATATGGTGCGCGCCTTCTGCTGTATGATGTTTGGTACATTTGTGTATTTTATTTCGCAGAAGCTGAAATCCATGGAGCTGTCTTCCCTGAAAAAGATTTTCCTGACTGCCGCAGAACTGACTGCTCTCCTGCTCTGTCTCTATATCACCATTTTCAACAAGGCAACCATGAATTTACTGCCCCTGCTGTTTTTCGTCCACAGCGTGATCCTGCTGTCGGGCCGCAGTCACACTGCCGGAATAAAAGGTTCCCTCTGCACTTATCTGGGGGCATTAAGCATGCCCATGTTCCTGTTCCACTGGCCTGTGGGAACCATTGCCATGAGACTGGCGGCCGGAAATACCGGGCGGCTGTGCATCTATTATGCCGGCACGATTCTCCTCTCCGCTGCCGCGGTATTCCTGCAGCGGAAAGTAAAATCCCGGCAGACAAAGGCGGACTCCCCCTGACAGTTCCGTGACCGGCAGAGGGCTGCCCGTTTTTCCTCAGGATAATTCCCGGATTGTCTTTGTCAGCGCCTCCCGGTCCTGGCACCCGGTTTTCTCCAGGATGTGAGTCATATGCTTTTTCACGGTGGCCGTGCTGATGTACAGGGACTGGCCGATCTCCGAATTGGTCATTCCCGATGCCGCAAGTCTTGCCACTTCCGCCTCCCGGTCTGTGAGCCCCCTGGCGCGGAGTCCGAAATAAAGCCTCTGTCCCTCCGCTTCGTTTCTTTCTGTCTCTTCATCTCCCGGATCCTCCATATAGGATATCACTTTCCTCTCCAGACGCGCCTTCACAGGCGTCAGAATCAGCAGAAAAATCACGGTATACAAAATATTCAGGCTTAAAACCCCGAATGCAGGCCCCATAACCAGCGTATTATCTATATGATAGAACATATCCACCATGGGAAACAGTGTGGAAAAGAGCCCCACCAGCACAATAGCCCTTTCCACATCTGCAACTGCCTTCAGGGACCGCTGCAATTCTATCCGGGATATCCCTTTCTTTTCCCGAAAAGCAAGCCCCAGTCCCCTGCAGAAATCTTTTTCGATCCCCGCAATGAAAGTAATCAGCATCACTGCCGCCGCGATTGCCAGAAAGGTGGCACTGTCCACATACATTTTGTAAAAATCTTTCAGATAATATATGCCGAATGCCATAGCCCAGGCCATCAGCAGTAAAACTATGTTGCCGGTGATCCCCAGTACCCTGATCCAATTTTGTTTCTTCTTGTTCTCTCTTTTTCTCATACGATTCTCCCTGCCTTTCCATAACCTGCAAATTTGTATCTTTCCGTGCCGCTTTTTAAAGTTTCTCTCCCCGCGCCATCACCGCGGACAGTACCCGGAATCTTCCCCGGCACAATTGGGAAGCCCCGGCATATTTCCTCTGCAGATGCCTTTATTTTAAAAAGAAAACGGCCTTCCTACAAGACCATTTTTTATACTACCGCACTAAAACAGGGGTGGTATTTTACTGCCACCCCCTAAATATAACACATTTTTGTCCCAACAGAATCAAAACGCATCAAAAAACCTTTCCACCGGGGCACTGCGGCGGAAAGGTCCTGGTCCCGGCTGCTACATGTATCATATGCCCAGCAGGATTGTGGCAAAGCGGAAATACACCAGCAAAGACAGCGCATCCACTATGGTGGTGATAAAGGGACTGGCCATCACCGCCGGGTCAAAGCCGATTTTCTTCGCCCCAATGGGCAGAAGACATCCCACCAGCATGGCTATCAGCACCGCCGCCACCAAAGTGAGGCAGACCGTAGCGGAAACCCAGATTCCCACCCGGTCAAACAGCATCAGCTTGGCAAAATTTGCCGCCGCCAGGGTGCCGCCGCAGAGAATGGCCACCCGGATCTCCTTCCATACCACTCCCGGCACATCCCGGTAAGAGATCTCTCCCAGGGAAAGTCCCCTGATCACAGTGACACTCACCTGGCCTCCCGCATTCCCCCCCGTGTCCATGAGCATGGGAATAAATGCCACCAGCACCGCGTACACACTTAAGGCTTCCTCAAAGGAGGCGATGATGGCCCCGGTGAAAGTAGCGGATACCATCAAAAGCAGCAGCCAGGGAATCCTCTTTTTATAAGTTTCTATCACTGCCATCCTCATATAGGGCTTGTCGCTGGGGACAATCGCGGCCATTTTCTCCATGTCTTCCGTAGTCTCTTCTTCCATGATATCCACGATATCATCCACGGTGATAATGCCCACAAGACGATTCTCATTGTCTACCACCGGCATGGCGGTAAAGTCATATTTTTTAAACTGCGCCGCCACCTGCTCCTGGTCCATAAGTGTATTGATGGATATCACATTCTCATGCATGATATCCGCAATGATTTCGTCCCCCTGGCTCAAAAGCAGATAGCGCAGCGCCACCGTACCCACCAGTTCCCTGCGGGGATCCAGAACATAACAGATGTTGATGGTCTCGCTGTCAAGCCCCACTGCCCGGATGCGCTCGATGGCCTGGTCCACCGTCAGATTCTCCTTCAGGGACACATATTCCACAGTCATGATGCTTCCGGCAGAGTCCTCCGGGTAACGCAGCAGCTGGTTCAAGGCCTGCCTGGTATCCGGATTGGCGTTGGCCAGCAGTTTTTCCACCACATTGGCGGGCATCTCTTCCAGCAAATCCGCCGCATCATCCGCCATCAGATTGTCAATGACGCCGCCGGCCTCTTTGTCGGAAAGGGAATTGATAATGGATTCCTGGCTGTCAGTCTCCAGGTAAGAAAATACATCTGCCGCCAGAGATTTGGGCAGAATGCGGTACACCTTCAGCATAGCCTCCGCTTCCAGTTCCTCCATGAGCGCAGCAATATCCGCTTCGTTTATTTCGGACAGAAACTGACGGATATTCGTATACTGTTTCGCGGAAAGAAGCCTGTTCAGCTCCTCCAGTTCATTTCTGTTTTCCATAGCATTTCTCCTGTTCCAGTATTATTTTTACTTCTAATGTTCTGTTCTTTCCTGATTTCCTTTCACTGGATTTTCGCGGCAGTTTTTATTTTGCTGCAACTTCGGCCCGGAAGAGGGCTGTCACTGTTGTTTTGTTGACTCTTCATAAAAACCACCACCTTTCAAAATGCTATTTTCATATGGAACCACAACTTTTACTTTTTCATTTTATCCTTGCTCTTCCTCTTTGTCAACAAAATAAATCCAGCCGAGCTTTTCAAAGCCGGCCTGGCCGTTGGTGGCATCCGCCACGTCCCTGCCCAGCTTATCCAGACTGCCGGCGGGCACCTGCAGCCGGAGGACCACCTTTTCCCCGTAATCGGCCGAAACCGGTTCCAGGCACGCACTGGACAGCAGGTACATGATTTTGCCGATCCAGAGGTAATCTGCCGTAATCTCCACTTCCTGGCCGCGGCACATTTTTCCTATGCTGCAGTTTTTCAGTCCCTCCTTCACTGCCTGGGTATAGGCTCTGACCAGTCCTCCCGTCCCCAGCAGCACGCCTCCGAAATACCGGGTTACCACCACCGCCGCATTCTGCAGCCCTGCTCCCGTCAGCACCTCCAGCATGGGCCGTCCCGCCGTGCCGGAAGGCTCCCCGTCGTCGCTGCACCGCGTGAGCCTGCCGCCTTCCCCCACCACGAAAGCCGAACAGTTATGCCTGGCATCCCAGTATTTTTTTTTCATTTCCTCGATAAAAGCCGCCGCCTCTTCTTCACTTTCACATTTTCGCAGCGTGGCGATGAAACGGGACTTTTTTTCCACATACTCTCCCTCTCCTCCTGCCAGCAGTACGCGATAGGAGTCTTCCTTTCTATCCTCCATAATACTTTCCCCGCTTTCCTTCCTGTAAATTCCCTGCCCCGGAGACAGATTTCCCATGCCCTCTCCCTGGCCCCGCTTCGTATCCCCGGGTTATTGTTGAACCGAAGTATTTTTTCGTTTTCTTTCTTTAGAATAGCATAATATGTCCAAAATGTGAAACAATTATTAAGAAGAGAAAGAAATCCTTTATTTACATATGGTTTTTTGATATAATGTGCTATATATACCAAAAATGCTGGTATTCCCACAGTTATTTACCGGCATTTTCATGCGAAAATTTCTTTTCAGGAAAGGGAAATGAAATGAATTATGGAAAAAGGGGTGTCCGGGCAAAGCAAAGGGCACTTAACTCTAAAACAAAAAAATGGAGCCGGAAATTCGGAGTATCCATGGTAAAGCTCACACTGGCCGCCACAATCGGTCTTGTGATCTGCGGCATATCCGCAGGGCTTGGCGCCTACCAGGGAATTCTTGCCTCCACTCCCGAAATCCGTCTCAGCGATGTGGTTGCCTCCGGGGAGGCCACCATAGTTTACGACTGCGAGGGCAACGAGATTGACCAGTATGTGAGCATCAATTCCAACCGAATCCAGATCAACAACATGGACCTGATTCCCGAACACCTGGGACAAGCCTTCGTAGCCCTGGAGGACAAGCGTTTCTACCAGAACAACGGCATTGATATTGAGGGAATTGCCCGGTCCGGCTGGCGTTTTATCACCACCCTGGGCAAGGCCAAGGAAGGCGCCAGCACCATCACCCAGCAGCTGTTAAAGAACACCATCTTTACCACATGGACCGAGGAGAACGGCAATCTGATCAAGATGATCAAGCGTAAGCTTCAGGAGCAGTATCTGGCCCTGGAAATCGCCAAAAATTTCTCCAAGGAAGAAATCCTGCTGCGGTATATGAACGCCATCAACCTGGGCCAGAATACCCTGGGTGTGGAATCCGCCTCCCAGAGATATTTCGGCAAGTCCTGCTCTGCGCTGACGCTTTCCGAATCCGCAGTCATCGCCTCCATCACCCAGAATCCTTCCGGACTCAATCCCATACGCTATCCGGAAGAAAACGCCAAACGGCGCAAGAAATGCCTGAATGAGATGCTGGAGCTTGAATTTATCACCCAGGAGGAATATGACGAGGCCATGGACGACACGGAAGCCGTGTATGAAAGAATCCAGCAGCATGACGCCGATTTCCGTGTCAGCACCAACACAACTTCCGGTTCCTATTTTTCCGACGCCTTGTTTGAGCAGGTCCTGGATGACCTGATCAACGTAGCGGGTTATTCGGAAGTTATGGCGGAAAGTCTGATCTACGCCGGCGGACTGCGCATTGAATCCACCATGGATCCCGCTATCCAGGCCATTGCGGACGAGGAATTTTCCAATCCCGACAACTATCCGGAAAATGTAAAATGGTATTTGAATTACGCACTGACTATTTTTTCCGCGGATGGGGAAAAGCATAATTTCAGCAAGGAAAATATGATGTCCTGGTTCAAGGCCAACATGGATAAAAAATTCAACCTGATTTTCAGCTCCCAGGATGATGCCCAGGAAGCCATAGCAACCTACCGTTCCGCCATGTTGTCGGATCTGGGTGTGGCTGATGATGAGGATAATTATGCGGAGACCATCTCCATGTCTCCCCAGCCCCAGGCTGCCATGGTCATCGAAGACCAGTCAACCGGTTATGTTGTGGCCATAGTGGGCGGCCGCGGCATCAAGGAGGGCCGGCGTACCCTGAACAGGGCCACCAACGCAAAGCGTTCGCCCGGCTCCACCTTCAAGGTGCTGGCAGCTTTTGCCCCTGCCCTGGACAGCGCCGGACAGACCCTGGCAACGGTATACAATGACGCGCCTTTTAACTATGCGGACGGCACCCCTGTGAAAAACTGGTATTCCGGCTACCGGGGTATCAATTCTATCCGGGACGGTATCCGGGACTCCTTAAATATTGTTGCGGTAAAGACGGAGACCGTGATCACCCCCCAGCTGGGTTATGATTATCTGATGAATTTTGGCTTTACCACCCTGACTGACGGCGTGTGGCTCAGGGATTCCACCGGAAAAGAGAATTTCTACACCGATATCAATCAGACCATGGCCCTGGGCGGACTGACCTACGGTGTCACTCCTTATGAGCTGAATGCCGCCTACGCCGCCATCGCCAACATGGGAACTTATGTGGAACCCAAGCTCTACAGCCGTGTCACCAACACGGATGGAGACGTCATACTGGATAATACCACCCCCACATCCCGGCAGGTAATCAAGGAAACCACTGCCTATCTGCTGACGGATGCCATGGTGGACGTAGTTACCGGCGGTACCGGCTCTGCCTGCAATTTTAACCGCAATATGTCCATCGCGGGCAAGACCGGTACCAGCACGGACTACTGGGACGTATGGTTTGCAGGCTTTACCCCTTACTATACCTGCTCCGTCTGGGCCGGGTATGACAACAATGTGAGCATGAGCCGTTCCTCGGGCAATCGGGAAGACCATGTGGCAAGAAACCTGTGGCGCTCCATCATGTCACGGGTTCATGAGAATCTGCCCAACGAGCAGTTCTCCACCCCCTCAGGCATCGTACATGCCAGCGTCTGCACGCAGTCCGGCAAACTGCCCATCCCCGGAATCTGCGACACTGTCCGAAACGAAGCGTTCGCCGATGGCACCATACCTACGGAAAACTGCACCGTGCATTATGTGGGCAGTGTCTGCGGTTACGACGGCCTGCCGGCCAGTCCCGGCTGTCCTTTCCCCAGAGAAGGCGTGGCCATCCTGCCCCTGCAGGAGGATCCGTCCCTGCTCTCCGGTTCCAGCTCATTTGTCACCAATCCCGACGGGACCGTGACTCCGGGTACGGCGGGCACTGTCAACTACTGCCAGCACGATGACAATTTCTATGCCAATCCCGACTACCAGACCATTCTGGATGCCCAGGCATGGGAACTTGCCGTCAGGGACGCCGAGGCGGCAGGAACCTACGAAGAGCCGCCTGCGGAAGAAGGCGGTGAGGAAGGCGGCGGTGAATAAGGATACGATCGAGTAGGGGAATGTCCCTCTCCACTACTCGTGCGACGGGCGCGTGCAGCTTTCGCTGCTAATTTCCTCACGCGCCCGTGTGCATAAAAAACACTGGCACAATGTCCGGCACGCATCAGACGATATGATAGGAAAAGAAT
>CAJTLR010000072.1 GCA_910577185.1 uncultured Acetatifactor sp. | reverse complement strand
ACTACGATCCGGAGAAGGTCTTCGGACATGTCCGCAGGGAGCAGCTGAAAGCTGCCGCCTGAGAACAGAATGAGCCGGTAATGGCACGGGGACAAGGAGGGGTCCTCCATCAGCCCAATGAGGCAGCAGTTAAGCACAAGTCTGCCCCGTGCCTTTATCCATAAAGCAGAATGAAGGAATGTGAGGGCACAGACCCAGCGAGAACTGATAGGGTAAGCGAATGGATATACATCGGCAGAACACCATCACCAATCATTCCATCCAATCATGGATGATGATATATAAATATAAAAATATATCGGGAGATATATTGACAAATTTCAAATATTGAGATAGGAGGTCATATCTTATGAAAAAAACAATCACCATCATTTTAATCGGGGGAATGGCGCTTACCTTGTGTGCCTGCGGCAAAGAAGCCGTTCCCATGGAGGACAGTTTTTCACAGGTACAGCAGGCAGGTAATACATCGGTATCCGAAGACACATTCCGGGAGGAAGGAACAGAAGAAACGCAAGAACCGGAGGACGTGGAAAGCGTATCCGGAGGCCTGCGGCTTATTTGCGATAATATCGGAGAGGGCTGCTGGACGGAAGAGGGATATTATTATCTGGCCCACGAAGCGGTGAAACTGTCCGATGGCAGCTATGGTTCTCATTTGATGTATATGGATTTTGCTACCCAGAAAGAAATTTATCTCTGCAGCAATGCCGGCTGTACCCATGACACGCCGGAATGCCAGGCAGTATTTCTGCAGGAAGATTTTTTCTCTTATACATGCATGCTGTACGTTTACCAGGATGCATTGTGGCTTTTAAATAAAAGGTCGGACAATTCGGGCACTACTTCAATGGGGGATGAGTCCTTTGTGGCAGGCAGCGTGGAAACCAGTCCGGCAACGCTGTACCGGATGAATCTGGATGGCACGGAGCGGGAAATCATCTATACCTTTGATGCGGACCTGACTTTGGAGGATCTGGTTCTGGGGGATGAAAAAGGGTTTTATCTGGTGACAAAAAAGCTGACTGCGGTGCAGGATGGCGCAGAGACCTATATGAATGCCGAGGAACGCAGCCTGATATTTCTGGATCCGGAAGAGAAGGAGGAGCAGATGGTCTGTTCCCTGGAATTCGGGAACTACATATCATGGAACATTGTGGGATGCAGCGGACGGTCGCTTATGCTGAGAGGGCTGGATTACGGAAGGGAAATAACCAGGGAGGAAGAGTATGATGATGACTCCTACAAGAGTCTTTACGAGAACTCCCAGGAAGTGTTCGCATGCTTCAGCCTGGAGGATTTTCAGCTGACAGAAAAATACCGTATGGACAATAAGTATCAAAATTCGGCAGTTTTCCAGGATAATCTGCTGTACGCTTCCACTGCGGCAGATAACAGTGTCAGATCCATAAATTTTGAGACCGGGGAGGAGAAGGTCCTGTATCAGAAGGAAGGGGAATATTATTACCTTTTAGACATGGTCGGTGATAAAATTCGATGTCACTTACCGGATGATTACAAGACTTTCTATTACATGGACAAAAATACGGGCCAGGTCAGCCATTCTTCCCAGGTGAACAAAAGTCTGGGCTGGAGCCTGGAAATCCGCGGAGTCATGGAAAAGGATGTTCTGGTAGTTTACTCTTATGATGCTTCTCCCAGCGAGTATGGAACAGGATACACGATTCACCGATTTCAGTATGGTCTGATTTCCCAGGAGGATCTGTTTGCGGGCAAAGATAATTATCGCAAGATCGATATGGTGGGAAGGGGGGAGTAAAAGTTGCTGGAACTATGTTCTGTGACAAAAAAATACAAGGATAAGCTGGCCCTGGACCAGGTCAGCCTGAAACTGGACGCGGGTATTTACGGACTGCTGGGACCAAACGGGGCAGGCAAATCAACACTTATGAATCTCATCACCGGAAATATCAGGCCTGCAGGCGGTGAAATTAAATGGGAAGGAAAGAACATCCGGGATCTGGGCGCCACCTACAGAAGTCTGCTGGGGTACGCACCCCAGCAGCAGGGACTTTATGATAATTTTACCGGCCGGCGTTTCCTGGCTTATATGGCGGCCCTGAAAGGGATTTCCAAAAAAGACCGGCCAGGGGAGCTGCGGCGGGTTTCGGAGTTCGTGAATCTGTCGGATGTGGCAGACCGGTTTATCGGCACTTATTCCGGGGGCATGAAACAACGTATTTTGATTGCCCAGGCTGTGCTGGGGGATCCGGAAGTGATTGTTCTGGATGAACCTACGGCCGGGCTGGACCCGAAAGAACGGGTCCGTATCCGGGAAAAAATCAGGGAGCTCTCCGGCCGCCGGATCATTATGGTGTCCACCCATGTGGTCTCGGACATCGAACCCATTGCCGGCGAGATCATTTTAATCAGGTCCGGAAGCATTGTGGACCGGGATACGGTGGAGAATCTCTGCCGGAAATATGGCGGTGTCAGCGGGCTGGAAGAAGTTTACATGCAGGTTTTCGGAGAAACGGAATCAAATACCCCGCTGCAAACAACGGGGTATCAAACTTGCAGCGATGCAGAGCAGAAAGCGTCCAAAGGAAACTTTGGTATTTGATCCTGGCGGCAGTCGCCAAATGTCTGCAGGCAGCCACTTGGCTCGTTGCTCGCGGGAATAAATGGGGAACCGGGGCATGGAAGAGAAGGGAGGGAACTTAATTATGCATTGGCTTACTGGATATGAATTGAGGAAGACATGGGGCAGGAAAAGTTTCCTGGCATCCCTCTGTCTGCTTTTTTTCCTGAATCTGTTTTTGTTATGGTATCACAATCTGCCCGGGGAGGGAAAACCGGGACTGGCCGCATACAAAAGATTTCAGGAAAAAATAAATGGTATGACAGAGACGGAAAAAGAAAATTACGTTTCAAACCTGAAAGAGACAATGGACGGTGTGGGCTTTGTGGAGGAAGTCCTGATGATGCGGAACATGTCGGATGAGATGGGAGACATTCTGGCGCAGCAGCTCCTGGGAGAAAATCCCGGACTTTTTGAAGCCTGGTATGAGAAATACCAGAGCGGGGAGTATCTGCAGCTGACGGATTCCTTACGGCAGGAAGCGCTTTTGGTGAGCGAACTCCATGCCCAGTGGGAAAAAAGTGCCGGGTACGGGGAATATCTCGAAGCCGTGCAGGAGACGGAAGACACCCTGGGCAGTATCGGCATATTCCGGAAGACGGAAGAGAATTCTTTTTCCACGGAAAATATCCGGAAAAGCGCCGCGGATTATGCCGGCCTGACGGCAGACGGCATTTCCTGGATGCCGGATAAAGCGGTGACCGGCTCCATGGAAAACTTATGGACGGATATTCTTCTGGTGCTGTCGGTTTTCTTTTTTGTGGGGAGCCTGATTCTGGAAGAGAAGGAAAAAAGCCTGTTTTACATCACGAGAAGTACAAAATTTGGAATCTTCCGGAGCATTTGCGCAAAAATTCTGGCGCTTTTGTTTCACTGTATGGCGGCAGCCGTTCTTCTGTACGGCTCCAATCTGCTCTATTTCGGAAGTGCAGTGGGATATGGGGACCTGAATGCAAAGCTGCAGTCACTGGCGGCTTACAGGGACAGCACCTTGTCCGTCAGCATCCTGGAATATATCGGGATATCGGTGGCCACAAAGGCTGTGGTACTGTTCGGATTTGGGACACTTCTGACGGCACTGTGTATTTTGGCGGATACGGTTTATCTGCCTTACCTGGCGGGAGGCATGCTGTGGGGACTGAGTTTTCTGTTATATACTGTCATCCCGGCTGCCGCAAAGAAGAGTCTGTTTAAGTATCTGAACTTTGCGGGAATGATGAAGACGGAAAATCTTTACGGATCATACCTGAATTTCAATATTATGGAAAAAGCGGTTTCCCGGACGGAAATAGTCTGGATTACGATTATGATTGTGGTGTCTGCGGGGATTTTGGCCAGTATGTTTTTATTTGCCAGGGGAAACAGCTTTGTGCTCAGGGAAAGACGCCGGGGCATTTCCCTATGGTTCAGACCGGGCATCAGTGTCACCGGACAAGAAGGATATAAAATTCTGATTGCCAACAGGGCGATGGTGATTCTGTTGTTTTTCGGCCTTCTGCTGGGCTACCGGGAATGGGAGCAGAAATACAGTCTTACCTCCGGGGAGGAGTATTATCAGAGTATGATGCGCCAACTGGCAGGGGAGCTGACAGAGGAAAAAAGAGAACTGGTTTTAAAGGAGCAGGCGCGTTACCAGGAAGCATTTGAGGAGATAGAAAAAATTGACCGGATGGTTTCTTCCGGGGAGCTTACGGAGAGAATGGGAGAGGAGCTGAAGGCCGAATGGTATGCGGTGACAGCTTTTTATCCCTATTATTCCCGGGTATGGCAGCAATACCAGGGAATCTGCGAAAACGGCGGCTGTTTTATATACGACACCGGCTATCTGTACCTGCTGGGGACAGGGGAAGATGATTTCCTGATTCCGTTTCTGCTGCTGAACTGCTGCATGGTCTTAGCGTTTGGAAATGCGGTTTCCATGGAGGATGAAAATGGTTCCTGGAACCTGATCGGAGCCACCCGGACAGGAAAAGGGAAAATTTTGCGGCGAAAGGCTTTTGTCTGCGCGGCATCGGCAGGAGTGATGGTCCTGGTTTTCTTTGCCGGCAGAATGGCCGGTATCGCCAGGGTGTTTCCCATGGGCGGTCTGTGGTATTCGGTCAGAAATATTCCCCGGTGGGGACAGTTTGCGTTTCCGCTGCCGGTGATTGTGTTTCTACTGTTGGTTGTGATATCCCAGGCACTGGTCCTGGTGCTGGCTGCGCTGGTGGTTTTCGGACTTTCCTGGTGGCGCAGGAATCCGGTGCAGGCCTATCTGTTTGCCGCGGCCTTTCTGGTGGTGCCACTGGTTTTAGCGCTTCTGGGATTTTCCTGGGCGGGCAGATTTTCCCTCTATCCGTTTTTTTCCTGGACCGCATCCGGGATGTGAAGGAGTGGTCCGCGTCCTTCATCCGGCGCAAATTTTCCATAAACCGTGATGTATATCTGACAGAAAGCATTACAGGCACATTATAAATTCCTTTCATTTATATCCCGGGAAATCCCCCAAAAAATACTTGATGACAATTGGCATCAAAGGTGATATAATTGTGAAATCGCCGGCAGGGGATGTGCCGGTGAAGAATTTGGGATAAGTGAGGTTTTGCTCTATGGCTGCTTCCGGTGGAAGGAAAACATCCTCTTCCAGTAAGTCTGTAAATAAAAAAACGACCAAAAGCAACAGTAAAGGAAGGACATCCGCTCAGAAGAGAAAGGCAGAGCTGGAGCGTGCTGCCCAGGACAGCGCCCTGTTTCACGAAATAGGGCTGATTGTGCTGTTTGCGGCCATGGTCTTTTTGTTTTGCTGTAATTTCGGCCTGATCGGCCCTGCGGGAGACATGGTCAGCGGGGTATTGTTCGGCCTGTTCGGTCTGATGGCATATGCAGTTCCGGTATTATTGTTTCTTGCGGCAGCATTCTGGTTTGCCAACGAAGGGAACCCCAGCGCTATGAGGAAGCTTGTGGCGGGTGTGGTTCTTTTTGTGATGCTGGGGATTCTCTGTGACCTGGTCACAAAGGGAGCCAATAGCATGGAAGAATACCAGGTCCGGCTGCTTTATGAAAGCTGCAGGGACACCAAATCCGGCGGGGGGATACTGGCCGGGAGCATCAGCTTTTTTCTGCAGGGATATCTGGAAACCATAGGAACGGTGCTGGTGGTGGTTCTGGGCAGTGTGGTGAGCCTGATTCTCCTGACAGAAAAGTCTCTTTTAAGCAGTGTGAAACGGGGCGGCAGCCGTGTGAGGGAGATTTCCAGGGAAGACGCGCAAAGACGCAGGGAAATGCTGGAAATCCGCCGTCAGGAGCAGGAGGAAAATGCCAGAATCCGGAAGGAACAGAACCAGCAGCGCCGCCAGGCCCAGGAGGAACAGCGCGCGAAAAAAGCCCAGGAGCGCAGACTCAGGGCAGAAGAGAAAGAAAACGAAAAAATATTACGTATGGAAAGAAAAGTGTCCGGTGTGATGCTGGATACGGCGCTGACAAAGCCGGGGGATGGTTCGGGCCATCAGGATGATATCCATGAGATCATTCTGCCGGAGGAAGAGTTTGACACGGAGCAGCCCCTGACCTGTACGGCGGAACCCGTCACGGAAGAGGCGGCACAGACACAGGAAACGCCGGAATTTGACTTTGAGAAAATACAGATCCGTGGTGTGCACCAGGTGAATATAAACGATGGCAGGGAAGAGAAATGGCAGACGGAGGACCGGGCGCTGGAGCCCTGGGATCCGTCCGCGGACAGTGCCGCGGAGGAAGAAAATCCGGTGGAGGAAAGTACACCGGGAGGGGATTTTTTCTGGAACGGAGACGAAGATCCTGCGAAAGAGGAGCTTTTATTTGCCCGGGAAGTATCGGAGCCAGTCCCCGTTTCTTCCGTCACAGTGCCGGAAGAAACGGTGCGGGATGGTGGATATGAGGATCCAGTAACGGAAAGCGCCGCCCCGCCGGCCGGGGAGGTGACTCCGGAAGAGGAAGAGACAGACGGCGGGGAAGTCCCGCAGAATATACCGGACAGGGCAGATTCCCGCCCCAGGGCCGTTTTGCCCCGGGAAAACGGGGGCCAGTCCGGAAATGTTTCCGGCAGTCCCGGGGGCCGGAAACCCCAGGAGACAGATTCCCGGAAACCGGTGTCCAATGTACCGAAAAAATACATGTTTCCTCCCATATCCCTGCTGGAGAAAGGTGCCGCAGTCACCGGGGATTCCGCCCGTGAACTGAAGGAGACGGCAATGCGCCTTCAGCAGACCTTAAATACTTTCGGGGTGAAAGTGACCATAACAAACATCAGCCAGGGGCCCAGTGTGACCCGGTATGAACTGCAGCCGGAGCAGGGCGTGAAGGTTTCCAAAATTGTGGGACTTTCGGATGATATCAAACTGAACCTGGCGGCCATGGATATCCGTATCGAGGCGCCGATTCCCGGCAAGGCGGCTATCGGCATAGAGGTTCCCAACAAGGAAAACATGCCTGTGGCCCTGCGGGATTTGCTGGAGACGAAAGAATTCAGGGAATTTCCCTCCGACATTGCCTTTGGGGTGGGGAAGGATATCGCGGGCCAGACGGTAGTGGCAGATATCGCGAAAATGCCCCACATGCTCATTGCAGGAGCCACGGGATCCGGCAAATCTGTCTGTATCAACACCCTGATCATGAGCATTTTGTATAAGGCCCATCCGGATGACGTCAAGATGATCATGGTGGACCCGAAGGTAGTGGAACTGAGTATTTACAACGGAATTCCCCATCTGCTGATCCCTGTGGTGACGGATCCCAAGAAGGCATCCGCAGCCCTTCACTGGGGTGTCACAGAGATGGACGACCGCTATCGGAAATTTGCGGAATGCGGCGTGAGGAACCTGAAAGAATACAATAAAAAAGCGGAAGCCAGAAGGAGCAGGGGAGAGGCGGACGCGCCTGCCAGACTTCCGCAGATTGTCATCATTGTGGACGAACTTGCGGACCTGATGATGGTCTGCCCCGGGGAGGTGGAGGCGCATATCTGCCGTCTGGCCCAGCTGGCCAGGGCATGCGGAATCCATCTGGTCATTGCGACCCAGCGGCCCAGCGTGGACGTGATCACCGGCCTGATCAAGGCCAATATGCCCAGCCGGGTGGCATTTTCCGTGTCCAGCAGTGTGGATTCCAGGACGATTCTGGATATGGTGGGCGCAGAAAAGCTGCTGGGAAAAGGAGATATGCTGTTTTTCCCCCAGGGATATTCCAAGCCGGCCCGTGTCCAGGGCGCCTTTGTATCCGACGAAGAAGTCTCTGCCGTGGTTGATTTCCTGAAAAACCAGGTGCTTGGCAATACATATACAGCGGATATTGAACAAAAGATCGCAAGTATGGAAAGCAGTTCCGGGGGCGGGGAGAAATCTTCCGGCGGCAGTGATGTGGATGAATTGTTTGAGAAAGCGGGACGCCTTATCATCGATAAGGACAAGGCGTCCATTGGCATGCTGCAGAGAGCGCTTCAGATCGGCTTCAACAGGGCAGCCAGGATTATGGACCAGCTGTGTCAGTACGGCGTGGTGGGAGAGGAGGAAGGAACAAAACCCAGGAAAATATTGATGAGTCCGGAACAGTTTGAGCATTTGATGGAAGAGGTGGCGTAGACGGTGTTTGTTTGTGCCGGTATGTGCGGAAGCTTTAGACAGGAGAAAAAGAATGAAGACAGATATCATGATAGCACAGGAAGCTGTGATGGAGCCCGTTGCCAGGGTGGCGGAAAAACTGGGCATCCCGGAGGAAGGACTGGAATTATATGGAAAATATAAGGCGAAACTTTCAGAGGAATTCCTTGACAGCATCAAGGACAGAAAAGACGGGAAGCTGATTCTTGTGACGGCAATCAATCCCACACCGGCAGGAGAGGGTAAGACCACCACCAGCGTGGGACTGGGACAGGCTTTCGGCAGGCTGGGAAAAAAGGCTGTGATTGCCCTGCGGGAGCCTTCCCTGGGACCGTGCTTCGGCATCAAGGGGGGAGCCGCGGGAGGCGGATATTCCCAGGTAGTGCCCATGGAAGAACTGAATCTCCATTTTACAGGAGATTTTCACGCAATTACGTCTGCCAATAATCTGCTGGCCGCCATTCTGGACAATCATATTCAACAGGGCAATGAACTGCAGATTGACACAAGGCAGGTTGTCTGGAAGCGCTGCATGGATATGAATGACCGGTCACTGAGGAACATTGTGGTGGGCCTGGGAAATAAAACGGATGGTTTCGTGAGGGAAGATCACTTTGTGATTACGGTGGCAAGCGAGATCATGGCGATTCTCTGTCTGGCTGAGGATATGAAAGATCTGAAGGAGCGTCTGGCCAGGATCATTGTGGCCTACAACTACGCGGGGGAACCGGTGACCGCAGGTGAACTGCAGGCTGTGGGTGCCATGGCTGCCCTTCTGAAGGATGCCATGAAACCGAATCTGATTCAGACACTGGAGCATACGCCTGCTCTGGTACACGGAGGACCGTTTGCCAATATTGCCCATGGCTGCAATTCTGTCAGGGCCACCAGGGCTGCCTTGAAAATGGCGGATTACTGTATTACGGAGGCCGGTTTCGGCGCCGACCTGGGAGCCGAGAAATTCTTTGACATCAAGTGCCGTAAGGCCGGATTTTGCCCGGATGCAGTGGTACTGGTTGCAACAATCCGCGCTTTGAAGTATAATGGTGGTGTAGCCAAGGCCGATCTGGGCAGCGAAAACCTGGAAGCCCTGGAAAAAGGAATTGTAAATCTGGAAAAACATATCGAAAATTTACAGAAATATCATGTGCCGGTGGTAGTGACCCTGAATTCCTTTGTCACGGATACCGGAGCGGAGATTGATTTTGTGCGTCGGTTCTGCGAGAACAGACAATGTTCCTTTGCGCTGTCCCAGGTATGGGAAAAAGGCGGGGAAGGGGGTCTGGAGCTGGCAGGAAAGGTACTGGAGCTCCTGGAGGAAGCGGAAAGAAAAGAGACTTGCGAATTCAGGCTGCTGTACGAGGATTCCCTTTCCCTGGAAGATAAAATCCGCACCGTGGCCACGGAAATTTACGGGGCAGGAACCGTCACATTTTCCGCGGCTGCCAGGAGACAGCTGAAGAAACTGTCGGAACTGGGATTCAGTACCCTGCCGGTTTGCATGGCCAAGAACCAGTATTCTCTTTCGGATGACCCGAAGCGTCTGGGAAGACCCCAAAACTTCGAACTGACGGTCAGGGATGTATATGTTTCAGCCGGTGCAGGATTTGTAGTGGTTCTCACCGGAGATGTGGTGACAATGCCGGGATTGTCCAAAAAACCCTCAGCTTATGGAATTGACGTGAATGATGACGGAGTGATTACCGGTTTGTTTTAAAATAGAGGTAATGCGGAAATGAAATGTCCTAATTGCGGAGAGGGAATGCCGGAAGGGGCTTTATATTGTGAGTGCTGCGGGGAAGATATCCACATTGTGCCCGATTTTGAGCCTGAACTGGAGCGAAACATGGAGCAGACCATCAGCGGTATTCTGGAGGAACTGCACGAGGAGATGCCCGGCAGTCAGGAAAATGTATGGGATGAATGGGAAGAAGAGCTGCCGCAGAATGAGGACGGATTTGAATATGAGGAACCCCGGCGCAGGAAAAGAATCTGGCCGAAAGTGCTGCTTGTGCTGGGGATTCTGACACTGCTTGGGGCAGGGAGCACGGCATGGTATCTGTACTGTTACCAGTCAGAGGAATATCAGGTGAACAAAGCCCTTCAGTATGTGGGCCAGGGAAGATATGACGAGGCCATCGCCTGCTATAACCGGGCGCTGGAGCTTGAGGGAGACAATGTGGAGCTGGTCTTCAACCTGGCGGAGGTTTACCTTCTGAAAAATAATAAGGTGGAGTATGAATATCTTCTCCGGGAGATTGTGAAAAACGAAAATGCCACCACAGAACAGCTGGACGCCGCATATGGGAAGCTGATCGCCATCTATCGTGACAGGGGAGATTATCAGACCATCAATACCCTGCTGCTGGCCAGTGACAACGAATCCCTGCTGAACAATTACCAGAGCTATATTGCCAGAGTGCCGGAATTCAGTGTCAATGAAGGATATTATACCAGTATCCAGCCCCTGAAACTGTCGGCCGCCGGTACTGGCAAAATTTATTATACCACAGACGGGACACAACCCACGGAAGCCAGTACCCAGTATACCGCGCCCATCATACTGGAAAACGGGGATTATGTTATCACGGCGTATTTTGTAAATGACAGGGGAATCGCCAGTGAAGTGGTGTCAAAAGAATATCATATTGAAAATAAGGAAATCCCGCCGCCGGAGATTAATGCACTGAGCGGAGACTATTATTTCCCCATGAATATCGAGGTGGCGGATGACGAAGGGGAAGTGTATTATACCACGGATGGAAGTGATCCCACATATGATTCCATTTTGTACACCGGTCCCATACCCATGCCGCTGGGCAGGTCAAATTATAAATTTGCCAGGATTGAGGGCGGTGTGACGGGAACTGTAGTGGAGAGGAACTATTATCTTGTGATGAATACGGACTACACGCCGGCCCAGGCGGTGGATTCCGTGATTGAATATTCCATGAATATCGGGAAGATATATGATGCGGAAGGACATTTTGACGAATCGGGGGATTCCTATCAGTATCAGTATTTATATGTGACAAATATCAACCGTGTGGATGACTTCTATGTGATTGTGGAAGTATACCGGACGGCAGATGGAAATCTGACCCGGACGGGGAATAATTTTGCGGTGAATGCCTATACGGGGAAGCTGCTGAAACTCCAGCGAGATGACAAGGGGCGCTTCGTCCTCAGTGACACAGAAGAAAATGAAAATTCCTGGGAAGAGGAATAGAGAGGTGGATTATGTATAAAATTGTAAAAAAATCAGAACTTACCACGAACATTTATCTCATGGATGTGGAGGCTGCAAGGGTGGCAAAATCCTGCCAGCCGGGGCAGTTTGTGATTGTCCGGACGGACGGGGAGGCCGAGAGGATTCCCCTTACCATATGCGATTATGACCGGGAAAAGGGCACAGTGACCATAGTGTTCCAGTGTGTGGGAGCTGCCACACAGATGATGGCGGATCTGAAGGAAGGGGATGCCTTCCACGATTTTGTGGGTCCTCTGGGATGTGCTTCCGAACTGGTGAAGGAAACCGCGGAAGAACTGAAGAAAAAGAAAATTCTCTTTGTGGCAGGCGGTGTGGGGGCAGCTCCGGTATATCCCCAGGTGAAGTGGCTTCATGAGAGAGGTGTGGGCGCGGACGTGATTGTGGGAAGCAAGACGAAAGACCTGCTGATTCTGGAGAAAGAGATGGAAGCTGTGGCCGGGAATCTTTACATAACCACAGACGACGGTTCCTACGGCAGGAGCGGCATGGTGACCCAGACCCTGAAAGATCTGGTGGCAGAGGGAAAACAGTATGATGTGTGTATTGCCATCGGCCCCATGATCATGATGAAATTTGTATGTCTTCTGACAAAGGAACTGAATATTCCGACAGTTGTGAGCCTGAACCCCATCATGGTGGATGGCACCGGCATGTGCGGAGCCTGCCGTGTAACCGTGGATGGAAAGGTGAAATTTGCCTGCGTGGATGGGCCTGAATTTGACGGTCATAAGGTGAATTTTGACGAGGCCATGAGACGCCAGCTTCTGTACAAGACAGAGGAGGGCAGGGCGATGCTGAAACTGCAGGAAGGCGCTACACATCACGGCGGCTGCGGAAACTGCGGGGCGTAAGGGATGATGGCTGTGGCGAGGATGCGCGGATAACGGGAGCCGGGGCAGAAAAAGAGGATAAGCCGGCCTGGCAGAGAATAAATGGAGGATGGAGAATCAATGGACGTATTGACGAGAATTCCCGTGAGGGAGCAGGATGCAAAAGAACGTGCCGCCAATTTTGAGGAAGTATGTTTGGGATATAACAAAGAGGAAGCACAGGCAGAGGCCGCAAGATGTATCAACTGCAAGAATGCGCAGTGTGTCAGGGGATGCCCGGTGGCCATCGACATTCCTGGTTTTATTGAGAAGGTGAAAGAGGGACAGATCGAGGAGGCATACCAGGTGATCAGTGAGGCCAGCGCACTTCCGGCAGTGTGTGGACGTGTGTGTCCCCAGGAGACCCAGTGTGAGGGAAAATGTATCCGGGGTATCAAGGGGGATCCGGTTTCCATTGGAAAACTGGAGCGTTTTGTGGCGGACTGGGCCAGGGAAAACGGCATTAAGCCCCATGGTGCGGCGGAAAAAAAGGGCAAAAAGGTTGCCGTGATCGGCTCCGGCCCCGCAGGTCTGACTTGTGCGGGTGACCTGGCAAAGATGGGATACGAAGTGACCATTTTTGAGGCGCTGCATGAACCGGGCGGCGTGCTGGTTTACGGGATTCCGGAATTCCGTCTTCCCAAGAGCCGGGTAGTGGCAGAGGAAATTGAGAATGTAAAGGCCCTGGGCGTGAAAATAGAGACCAATGTGGTGGTGGGAAAATCCGTGACCATTGATGAACTGATTCAGGAAGAGGGTTTTGAGGCAGTGTTTATCGGTTCCGGCGCAGGTCTTCCGAAGTTCATGGGAATACCCGGGGAGAATTCCAACGGCGTATTTTCTGCCAATGAGTATCTGACCAGAAGTAATCTGATGAAAGCTTTTGATGCCGGTTCCAACACTCCTATCATGAAGAGCAGGAAAGTGGCCGTGGTAGGCGGCGGGAATGTGGCAATGGATGCGGCGAGGACCGCGCTGCGCCTGGGAGCGGAAGTGCATATTGTGTACCGCCGCAGCGAGGAAGAACTTCCTGCCAGAGTGGAGGAAGTGCATCATGCAAAGGAAGAAGGGATTATTTTTGATCTTTTGACAAATCCCACAGAAATTCTGGCTGATGAAAAGGGCTGGGTCAGGGGTATGAAATGCATCCGCATGGAGCTGGGTGAGCCGGATGCCTCCGGGCGCAGACGTCCGGTGGAAATTCCGGATTCGGAGTTTACCATGGAACTGGATACCGTGATCATGTCCCTGGGTACCTCTCCCAATCCGCTGATCTCCTCCACGACGGAAGGTCTGGAGACCAATAAATGGAAATGTATTGTGGCAGAAGAGGAAAACGGACAGACCAGTAAGGCGGGAGTCTATGCCGGGGGAGATGCCGTTACCGGTGCCGCCACGGTTATCCTTGCCATGGGCGCCGGAAAGGCAGCGGCGAAAGGAATAGACGAGTACTTGGGCGGGAAGTAAACCGGCATCCATGGCTGGCCATGGGTGCAAGCCCTCTCAAAGGGAGAGAGGGCTGAAAGGCGGCGGCGAAAGGAATAGACGAGTACTTGAGCGGGAAGTAAACCGGCATCCATGGCCTGCGTGCTTGTGCTTTAACGGGAAACCCCGCGTTTGTGGTTTGCCATGAATGCGGGGGATCTGATACAAATTGCTGTCTGCCGGAAAAATACATTCCCGGGGCGATACCGGTGGCAATATTCACTGCGGGAGACAAGAGGAAGGAGACTCATATGGTAAAACATATTGTATTATGGAATTTTGCGGAAGGACTTTCGGAAGAGGAGAAAACGGAAGCAGGAGAAAAGATGAAATCACTGCTGGAACCTATCAAAAAGCTGGTGCCTGGTGCGGTGGAAATCCAGGTCATAAGGAACCGTTTTTCTTCCAGTAACCGTGATATAGCGCTGGTCTCTACCTTTGAGACGCAGGATGCGCTGATGAATTACCAGAATTGTCCTGCACATGTGGAGGCAGGAAAGTATGTGAGGAGCGTTACTTGTAACAGAGCATGTCTGGATTATGAATTTGACTGTTAATCTTTGTGTATGATTTGTCGTTTATTCCCGCGTGCAACGAGCCAGGCGGCTGCTTTCAGACATTTGGCGACTGCCCGCGAGGGTAAAATACCAAAGTGTCCATTGGACGCTTTCTGCTCTGCAGCGCTGCAAGTTTGATGCCCCGTTGCTTGCAGCGGGGTCTTTGATTCTGTTTTGTCTGTTCAGAAGAGAAAAGAGGTAGACAATATGCCTTGGTGTCCGAAATGTAAAAGTGAGTATAGGGAAGGCTTTACCGTATGCGCCGAGTGCGGCAGTAAACTGGTTGAGGAGGAACCCCTGGCAGAATCCGGGGGAAGGGACTCTTCCGGGGAAATTGCATGGAAAGAAAACGAGGGGATTTCCGCGCATTCTTATGTTTACTCGGGAAGCACTCCTTACCGGGATAATTCGGAACGTGCCAGCGAGAACCGTTCTTCTGCATGGGTTCTGATCGCGGTAGGCGCCGTGGGAATTTTTGTGTTAGGTCTTGGTATTTCAGGTATTATTCCTTTGCAATTCGACAATGCATATCTGTTCTATGGTGTGATGGCCGCCGTATTTATCCTTTTTCTGGTGGCTGGCATCGTGTCCATGAAAAATGCCCTTACTTTTGAAAAAAAGGCAGAGTCCGAGAACTCTGTCCGAAACACCCTGCTGGACTGGTGCAGGGAAAATCTGAAGGCGTCCGACCTGGACTGTCAGATTGGGACAGAGGCAGAGGAATCGGAAGAAAGTCTGTATTTTATCCGTTTTGAATATATCAAGGCAAGACTAAACTATCAGTTTGTAAATCTGGACCAGGGATTTCTGGATAAACTCATCGATGATCATATATATGACATGGTATTTGGAAAGGAAGCGGAAAAAGCAGTGTGAAAATTACAATTGCGTGTGTGGGAAAGATAAAGGAAAAATTTTACAGGGAGGCTGTTTCAGAATTTGAAAAACGGCTTTCAAAATATTGCAGACTGGAATTTGTGGAGGTGGCAGATGAAAAAACGCCGGAGAATGCCGGTGCTGCCCTGGAGGAACAGATCCGGGAAAAGGAGGCAAGGCGTCTTTTGGAGAAAATCCGGGAAGACGCCTTTGTCTGTAGTCTGGAAATCAACGGAAAGCGTCTGGATTCCCGGGAATTTGCCAAATGGGTAGAGCGTTCAGCGGTAAATGGCATCAGCCATATCGTCTTTGTCATAGGCGGTTCGCTGGGCCTGCATGAGTCTGTCCGGAAACGTGCCGATATGGCGCTGAGTTTTTCGGATATGACATTTCCGCATCAGCTGATGCGGGTGATTCTCCTGGAGCAAATTTACCGTGCATTCCGTATTATAAACGGAGAGCCATATCACAAGTAAAGGCGAAAAGGAACGGATGTTCTTGGAAATAAAAGAGAATAAGAGTTATATTAACCCCCTGGAAGTTTGCGGCTTCCATGGGGTTTTTCCATTTACTGAAAAAGGAGTAGAGTCAGAAGGTTACCTTTTTGGTAACAAAATATATTTAAATAGGTAATAAACGTTGACATATGTTAATAAAAGTGGTAATATATTCAAAGGAAGGGAGGAAATATATGTATATTGAGGAAAGACATCAGGCTATTTTGGAGTGGCTGAAGAAAAATGGAAGTATCAGTACTCTGGATATACAGGAAAAATTTGAAGTTAGTTATGAGTCGGCTAAACGTGATTTGAGAATTTTGGAGGAAAAGGGATTGCTGAAAAGGACTCATGGTGGAGCATTGCCGATGCGCCAGGTTGCTGCTTCCAGACCGGCACATTCAACAATTAAAGATTATGGGGAGGTTAAGAAGAACTATTTCCTGATTGCTGAAAAGGCAATAAAAATGATTGAAAATAATGATGTAATTTTTCTGTTTCCTATAACAGTCTGCTATTTTATGGCGCAAAATCTGCCTGATAAATTAAAGGTCAGGGTGGTTACAAATTCTATTATTATTGCGGAAGAATTGCGGGACAGGGAAAATGTTTCCGTTATATTGTTGGGTGGAGAAATGGATAAAAAAGGTAATTGTTTTGATGCTATTGCGATAGATACCATAAAGAAGCTGCGGGTGGATAAATGCTTTATCAGTTCAGCGGCAATTTCGCCTGATTTCGGTTTGTCAATTCAAAAAACATCTGCAATCCCTTTTTTCAATGCTGTGATGGACAGCTCAAAGAGAAAAATCGGATTGTTTCCGAAAGAAAAAATCGGATTTGACTCTATTGTAAGTATTAGTCCGGCTGAAAGATTGGATATGCTGATTACAGATTGGGATGTGCTGGATGAGGAATTGAATCTATTTAGAGAAAAAGGGATAGAGGTAATAGTGGTAGATAAAGAGTAGAGTTTAACAGAGACAGAAAGGTGATATACATGGCTACCTGGGTGACGCATTTGATGATTGCTGACCAGATAATGAAAAAAGCAAAAGGACTTGACAGACGTGGGTTTTGTGTTGGGAATATCGCTCCTGACTGTAATGTGGAGAATGAAGATTGGACATCGTTTATACCATCCCGCGAGACTACCCATTGGATGAAAGGAGAAGGCAAATCCGTATCTGATAGTGATTTGTTTTATGAAGAGTATATGCGGAAGCGTGAGGGTGAAATAAAATCAGAGGAACACCGTGCATTTCTGGCAGGTTATTATTCACATTTGATTACAGATGCAGTATTTCAAAAGTTTATTCGTGATGAAAACAGGGTGAAGGAAGTGTGGAGGAGAATATATGCGGATGAACAGTTGAGGGAAAAGGTAAAATATTATCCTGAGGACTGGAATTCTGTAAGAATAATAATTCCTAAAAATATACGGATAGCTGAGATTAATACAATAGAAGCGGAGTATTTAAAAGAGCATCCGGATTCAGGATATCTGACAGAAATCATACATCTGAAAGAATTTCCGGATTATATTGATTATCTGCCTCATGACTGCATTGTGCGAAAGATTCGGATCATGGGTCATATACCTGAAGTGGATGGGAATATCGTGAATCCGATTACCATATCAAGAGAAGAACATCAATTATTTGTGGATCATACGGCAGAGCTGATATTGCGCAGGCTCAGTGAAAAAGGTTGTGTTTCTTTTGTTTGGGAATCTGGGAAGGAACGGTGTTCTGATTCGCAGCAAGTGTCTTCCATGGGTTGAACAATCTCCGGATGCTGTCAGGATTTATCCGCCAGAACTGGCAGGGCTTGTTCCAAAAAGTCCAAGACAATATGGATGGCCTG
>CAJTLR010000071.1 GCA_910577185.1 uncultured Acetatifactor sp. | reverse complement strand
CCTTTGCGACTTTACTGTCCAGCACATATTTTTTCAATAGCTCTTGACTTTTCTTAGCTGGACTTATTTAAATCGCTGCGCGATAGCACGAAACGGTAAAGTCGCTTCGGCACGTTTTTCACACACTCCCCTCCGGGGACCCCTTCAGCGCCTGCCACTCCGGCATAAACTGTGTTCCCAGCCTTGTGAGTTCTCCCAGAACCTTCTCCAGCCCCAGATCCGTCCGGTACCAGTTTTCCCTGGTCACATTCACGCACACCGGCGCTATCAGAAAATCCGTCTCCGGAAAACAGAACTGGTAATACATCAGACATCTTCTCGAATGATAGCCCTTACAGCACAGAATGGCTTTTTGGGGCCGGATTCCTTCCGCGTCCAGAAGCTTTTTTGTAAATCTGGCGTTCTGCGCGGTAAACTGCGCTTCCTCCTCCCGGAGAATGCTCCCCTGGTCAACGCCTCCCGCCAACAGCACATCCGTGTAAAACCCGCATTCCGTGGTATACGGTTTTGCGTACTGTTCCGGTTTGGATTTCACTCCCGCGAATTTCCCCAGGGTGATGGAATACCTGCCGGAAGGCACCACATAAGGGGCATATCCTTCCCTCCACAGCTGTGCCGCCCTCTCCGGCAGTTCTGGATAGGAACCCCCGGGAATCAAAATAACATCTGCCCTCTCCAGTTCGTCTTCCAGAAAAACAAAATTCGTAATATCGTCTATCATTCTCTGTTTCAAACCGATACCTCATCCTCCGATCTGGCATCTAAGGCCCGACTGTCTTTCCGCTTCTTCCTTTAATCTCTCCATATGTGCCTGCTCCGGCGGCAAAAGATCCGGCAGCTCGTAAATCCTGCCCAGTCCCTCATACTTGTCCTGCCCCAGTCTGTGATAGGGGAGCAGGTAAATGTCTTCCACTCCGGGCAGTGTGCCCGCAAACCGCGCGATGGCCCGGATTTCTTCCGGAGTATCGTTAAAAGTGGGAATCACCGGCACCCGGACGCTGAGCCTTGTCTGTGCAGAAGCGGCAATCTTTTTCGCGTTTTCCAGCATCAGTTCGTTTCCCTTTCCGGTAAAACGTTTATGCTTTCCGCTGTCCATATGCTTGATGTCCATGAGATAATGGTCCAGCCAGGGCAGGATGCCTTCGATCACTTCCCATTTGGCGCAGCCCATGCTCTCCATGGCAGTGTTGATGCCCACTGTCTTTGCCCCCCGGAGCAGATCCCTGGCAAATTCCGGCTGGCAGAGGCTTTCCCCGCCGGAGAGCGTCAGTCCCCCGCCGGAGCGGTTGTAATAGGGCCTGTCCTTTTCCACTGTCTCCAGAACCTCTGCCACCGTCACATCCTGCCCGATGACCTTTGTCTTTCCCCCAACTGTCATCTCCTGGATCCGGTACTCCTGGGACTCCGGGTTGCAGCACCATTTGCATCGCAGCACACAGCCCTTCAGAAAGCATATGGTTCGTATTCCCCTTCCGTCATGAATGGAATACCTCTGTATGTCAAATATCCGTCCCTTAGTCTGTAAATAATCCGTTGTCATTTTTCGTCTCCGCGCGTTTTCCTTTTCCGCCATGTCCCCGTACCGGCCATGACTCTTCCCGCCACTTCCGTCACCGGCTTCCCGCCTTTTTCCAGAAGCCAGCCTTCCCCCGGCCATGCAGAACCAAGGGAAGCCATCCTTTTCCTTACAGTCCCTGCTCCGTCCTGCGGATGATGTCGTCCTGCAGGGATTTGGATAATGTGGTAAACAGCGCGCTGTAGCCTGCCACCCGCACCACCAGATGCGCATATTTCTCCGGATGTGCCTGGGCATCCAGAAGTGTCTGCCGGTCCACCACATTGAACTGCATATGGCTTCCCTTCTGGTCAAAATAGGAACGGATCAGGGCCACGAAATTTTCCAGCCCCTTTTCCCCGCTCAGCGCCGTGGGATGGAATTTCTGGTTGAACAGTGTGCCGTTGGAGGCAATGCCGTGGTCCAGCTTTGCAACGGAATTGGCCGCCGCGGTAGGGCCGTGCACATCCTTTCCCGCAGAAGGGGAAACGCCGTCCGCCACCGGCGTGTGGGCCAGTCTTCCGTCCGGAGTCGCCCCGGTCTGTGCGCCCAGGGGCACATTTGCGGACACAGGGTAAAGTCCCGCCTGGAACTGCCCGCCCCGGGGATTGCGGTACTGCAAAAGCGGCCTTGTGTAGGTATACGCCACATCCCTGGCAAACATGTCCACTTCTTCGTCGTCATTACCGAATTTGGGCACTTCGTCGATCATGGCCCTGAGTTTTTCGTATTCCTGCTTTTCTTCCTCCGGGATTTCCGCGTTCATCACTGCCGTGATCATGGCCGCCACCTGGTCCTGGTTCACTTCCATGCCGTTTTTCCCCATCTCCCGCAGGATTTCCGTGACGATCTCGCCTGCGCTTACGGCGTCAAAACCCTGCCCGTAGTTCATGGCCAGGGCCCTCTTGTACTGGGCCAGGGTTACCTTTTTTTCGTCAAATACCAGTTTCTTTATGGCATACAGGGAATCGGCCATATTGGCCACACCGAATCCCTGGGGACCGGTGAAATTATACACCGCGCCGCCCTCCTGCACGGATTTTCCCCTCCTGATACAGTCGTCCACCATGCAGGACAGGAAAGGCAGGGGACAGCGTGTGGCATGCGCCACATCTATGGCATTGTCCGCGTTCACCAGCAGGGAAATATTGTAATCCATCTGTTTCCGGTAGGCATCGTAGAATTCCCCGAAGCTGGTCATATCCTCCACATTCCCGGTCTCTATGCTGATCTTCTCTCCCTTGTCCCAGCCGTTGGAGAAAACCAGTTCCAGGGGACGGCACATATTGTAGAACGCCGCGTCATGCCAGCCCTCCGTCTTCCCCGCCTTCTGGGGTTCCACACAGCCGATGATATTATACTCCCTGGCATCTTCCAGCGTCAGTCCCCGGCTTAAGAGGGAGGGAATGATCACCTCGTCATTGTAGTAAGCGGGGAGACCGATGCCCGTCCTGGTCAGGTCTGCCGCCTTCATCAGCAAATCATGGGGCGACTTGTTCCAGACCCGGATGGAAAGAGATGGCTGTGGAAGGAACACATGTTTGGACGCACTGATGCACATAAAGGAAAGGTCGTTGGTCACGTCCACGCCATCCTTGTCCTGTCCGCCCACGATCAGATTCTGGAACAGGCTGTATCCCGCAAATCCTTCCGCGCTGGCGGCATCCCTGCATTTATTCAGATCGTTCAGTTTCACCCAGATACAGTCCATCAGCTCCTGGGCAAACTCCCGGGAAAGCTTCCCGGCTTCAAGGTCTTTCTTATAGTAAGGATACATATATTGGTCAAAACGTCCCGGGGAAATGGAATGTCCGCTGGACTCTATCTGCAGCAGCTGCTGCACAAACCAGAAACTCTGGCAGGCCTCGTAAAAGGAAGAGGCGCCGTAAGCCGGAACACGCCTGCAGTTTGCGGCGATCTGCTCCAGCTCCCTCTTCCTGCCCTCATCCGTGCAGGAGAAAGCTTCCTTCTCCGCCAGGCCGGCATAGCGCTCCGCATAGCGTATCACCGCCTCGCAGCTGATGATGACGGCTTTCAGGAACTGGCTTCTGGTACAATAGTCCCCATCCCCTATCCGGCACCGGTCCAGTTCCTGCCGTGCTTCTTCGATGATGCCCCGGTAGCCTGCCGCAAGCACCTTGTCATACTGCACCGTCACATGGCCCACACCATTGTAAAAATAATTGCCCGGTGTGAAAATATTGTGGTCTATGGCCTTTCTGGTCTCCTCCGTCATCAGGGACGTGGCCAGTTCACTGGTGGTCAGCCCCTCCCAGTACGCGTCTGCCTCCAGCAGTTCCTTTTTGGTACTGTCGGCTATGTAAAAGGGGTCAGCCCTGCGGGTGGCAACCGTTTCAAACTCGGCTTCCAGCCATTTATAGGAAAATTCCGGATAAGTCTGGCATCCCCTGGGGGCAATGGTTGTACTGCCCACCACCAGTTCCTCATCCCTTATGATAATGGGAATATTGTCAAGAATATGTGCGAAAGCCAGGGCTCGCCGCATGATGATGGGCTTGTCCTGCGTCTGTCTGTAAGATTCCGTGATCAGCTTTGCCCGGGCAGATTCAATCTCCGGCATTTTGGCATACAAATGTTTGACCAGCCTGGGAATTCTGTCTGTCCTGGGGATTTCCTGGGTGAAATATTTTGCCATCGGTGCTCCTTTCCATACTGTCCTGTACCGCTTTTCTTCCCATGCTGTTTTCTTCCTGTCTTGGGTTGAAAGCATTCGTACCGGCCCGGACACCTGCCCGGACCGCTGTGATATTGTTTTCAGTATATTCCTATCTGCACCAAATGTCAATGAATCCGGCATTCTTTTTCTTATTTTTCTGTGGATTTGTTTTGATTGTTGTTGATTTCCCGGAGTGATTCCTGGCTTTCATAATATTTCGCCTGGGCATTCCACATTTCGGCATAATTTCCCCGGGCCGCAAGCAGCTCCTCATGGCTGCCCCTTTCCACGATCTCCCCCTGGTCAAAGACAATAATGTCGTCGCAGAAGCGGCAGCTGCTCATTCTGTGGGAAATGAAAATGCTGGTCCTGCCCTCCACCATCCGGTTGAAACGGGCGTAAATCTGGGCTTCCGCTTTGGGATCCAGGGCCGCCGTGGGTTCGTCCAGGATTACCACGGGCGCATCTTTGTACAAGGCCCTGGCCAGCGCCAGCTTCTGGGCCTCCCCGCCACTGATGTCCACACCGTTTTTCATGTTTTTATACAGCCAGGTATCCAGCTGTTCCGGCATCTTCTTCACCATCTCTTCCGCGTCCGCCTGCCGCAGCGCCTCCCAGATCCTGTCCTCCTGCCGCTCATAGCCTGCTGTAATATTTTCCCACACCGGAAAGGCAAACAGCTTAAAATCCTGAAAAACCACGCCGAACAGGCTGCGGTATTCTTCCTCGTCATATTTCCTGATATCGATGCCGTTTAATGTGATACGCCCCTCCGTAGGTTCATAGAGACGGCACAGGAGCTTGATAAAAGTGGTTTTCCCCGCTCCGTTCTTTCCCACCACTGCCATCTTTCCCTTCACCCGGATTCTGCAGTTTACGGATTTCAGCACCATTTCCCGACTGCCCGGATAGCGGAAACTGACATTTTCAAAGGCAAGCTCATACTCTCCGTCATTTCTTTTTTCCACCGGGATACTACCCTTCTCATGAAGCGTTTCCATATCCAGGAAAGCCAGAAATTCCTGCATATAAGTACATATCTTTCTCATTCCCCCATGATCCCCGATCAGGGAAGAAACCGATGTTCCAAACTGGTTCAGCGCTCCCGCATACTGGGTAAAGGCGCCGATTGTGACTGCCCCCGTCACTGCCTTCATCGCTACCAGTAAATAAGAAACTATGGTAAATATACTGCTGACGGCCCTGTTGGCGGAGCTCTCCTGCCTCCCAACCAGGCACATTCTCTCAAAATAAGAATGGGACTTTTCCATCTCTTCCTTCGTATTATGCAGGAGCATATCCTGCATACCGTAAAGACGCACAATTTTTCCCACCTTCACATTGGCCAGTACCTGATTCATCAGATAAGAAAGCTTGTTCTCCACACCCGTGTGGGACTGAAAAATCTCCTGCTGTTTTACCGCATATTTTTTGAATACTTTCCAGGAACTCCAGCCCATGCCGGCCAGGACCCCCACAAACAAAAGCGCCGTGGGAACCGGACCCGCCAGACGGCCCAGAAGCCCCTCCGGGGACTCCGGTCTTGCCAGGCACAGATAAATCACCAGGGAAACGGAAAGGAGTATACTTAAAACCGATCTTATCATATCGCAATAATGGTATAAAAGTACCCCCAGCCCTCCATACATATCCGAAGTTCTCTCCGAAAATATGATTTTTTCCGACACTTCCGGCTTCTCCATGGTCTCGTAATCCAGGGAAAAAGATTTCCGGCGCAGCCATACATAAAAAACCAGCCATATTTTTGTCCGTAGTCCCTGGAAACGTCTTCTGGCCAGACCGGAACACAGTCCCAGGACCAGAGTCATCCCAAGAAGCCCCAATGCCAGCCCGGCCGCCTGTTCAAAGCTTCCCAGAAGCAAGGCGTCAATCAGGGCTGCCGTGAGAAACAGCCCTCCATACACCTGGACCAGAGACATGCACAGCTCCAGCAGGTGCAGCGGAATGATAATGGAATCCACCGAATGAATCATTTTTAACAAACGGAAACCTGTCTTATGAATGGAAATGATATCGCGCATAAAATCCTCCTCTCCCTGATGGCAGATATTGTCTCTTCCCGGCATGATTCCCCCGGATCATGATATTTTTTCAGCTGCTTCCCGGCATGCGGCTGCCGCATCGCCATAATATTTTGCCTGAATGGCAAACAGTTCCGCATAGGCGCCGCCTGCCCTCATGAGGCTTTCATGACTTCCCTCCTCAACAATCCGTCCATTTTCCAGAAACAAAATCCTGTCGCAGAACCGTGTGGAACTTAACCTGTGGGAGATAAAAACAGCCGTTTTTTCCCGGATCATCTCATCATATTTTTCATACATCCCGCTCTCCGCTATGGGGTCCAGGGCCGCCGTAGGCTCATCCAGAATAACTATGGGCGCATCTTTATACAGCGCCCTGGCCAGCATGAGTTTCTGCATTTCCCCGCCGGAAAGCGTCACCCCTTCTTCGTCCAGCTCTTTGTTCATGACTGTTTCCGCACCCCTGGGAAGTTTTTCCACCAGCCCGGCAAGTCCTGCTTTTTCCAGGCTCTCCCACAGTTTATCCGTATCCTCCTCTCCCTTTTTTCTGCAGGAAACATTTTCCACCAGGGGAAACGCAAATGCAAACACCTCCTGGAATACCACCGCATATTCCCTGAAAATCTCCCTCCGGGACATTGCCCGCATGTCTTTTCCGTCCAGATAGACCGTCCCTGACGTGGGACGGTACAGCCCGCAGATGATCTTGATCAGGGTGGTTTTTCCCGCGCCGTTTAAGCCTACCAGCGCCAGTCGCTCTCCCGGATGTATGGTAAGATTCACACAGTGAATGGTATCAGAATCGTTCTCCTCATACCGGAAACTTACGTTTTCCAGCCGAATCTCATGAAGTGCCCCGGGACTGGCAGGCCCTTCTTCCGTCTCCTCCCAGTCTCCGAAATCCATAAACTCCCGGTACTCATCCATGGCTTTCTCATTCTGGTAAATCTGCTGCATGGCCCCGAACAGCCCGTTCATCCAGGTTTCAAATCCTGCCACCACGCCCACGTATAAAAGGAATGCCGGAACCGTTATATTTCCCCTTCCCATCTCCCTGATCAGCCATCCGTAAACAATCAGGTTCCTGGCAAAAGAAAGCAGCTTTTCCGCCATGCCTGCCCCCATATAACCTGTCTGTTCCTTGTCCAGCAGGGTGACGATCCGCTGGATGAACCTGTCAAATACTTTCAGAAACCATTGATCCATGCGGTAAATCCGGATATCCTTTCCGCTGTCAGGAAGTATGGATTCCCGTCTCAGATACCGGAAATTTGACCAGTTTTCCTCCACTTCATCTTCCATTTTATAGGCACGCTTTCCAGCCAGAAAATGGATATATGACGTCAATGCCGTCTGCAGGATCATCAGAATCAGTAGGAAAAGGCTGGCTCTTCCCACCACCACGCTGTAAGCCAAAAGGCCTGACAAATTCAGAAAAAGATCACAGAATCCTATGGTATATGCTTCTATTCCCACGGAGTTTCCCGAGCAGAGATTCCGCTCGGCAGCCTCCCGTTTATTCTGTCCTCCGGCGCTCTCCAGGCTCTGCCCGTCCATCTCCAGCATTTTGCGGGAAAAATCCAGCACCATGCGAAGCCGGAACAAAAACATGATCTGGTTCCGCACGCTTCTCACCTGACCCTGCAGAAATCTGGCCGCCTGCAGGAAAATAATATACCCTGCAATCATCAGCAGAATTACCTCCGGCCCTCTTCCGCTGACCAGGCAGGCTGCCATTGCCCCCGCAAGAGCCGCCTCCAGAAAGGGCAGCAGCACACTCAGAAAGATGTCTCCCCCGCATATGCCGTA
Source organism: uncultured Acetatifactor sp. (assembly GCA_910577185.1). Classification (GTDB taxonomy): domain Bacteria; phylum Bacillota; class Clostridia; order Lachnospirales; family Lachnospiraceae; genus Acetatifactor. Next base: position 10,452 of record CAJTLR010000071.1, on the reverse strand, counting down.
AGCCCTCATTCCTTTCTTCTGCCTTAAATAAAAAAAAGCGTACCGGCAGTTATTCCAGACTGAATATGTTTTTTTCTTCCGCATTCCCTTCCATCCTCCCTTTCCGCTGCTGGTTTATTTCCGTTACCATGATACATGGTTACTATGGTACAATGTTGGCACAAAAGAGCATTGTGTCAACTGTTGATTCCGTGTGCGCTGATGCACACGGAGTTATGGTATTATGTTGACACAGAAAGGCTTTGTGTCAACTGTTGATTCCATGTGCGCTGATGCACACGGAATTATGGTATTATGTTGACACAGAAGGGCTTTGTGTCAACTGTTGATTCCATGTGCGCTGATGCGCACGGAGTTATGGTATTATGTTGACACAGAAGGGCTTTGTGTCAACTGTTGAATGGTATCATCAAACAGGGGGATGTCCTTCTCCCCTGCGCCTATGTGCATAATAAAACAAGAATTCCCTTTTGTGGGAATTCCTGCACGAAATGTTATATTTCTTTCACGAAAAGTCAGAGTTTCTCCCCTGGTGCCCCTTCCGGCAGTTCCAGTGGTATGGACACCTCCGCGGCAAAAATCCCGGGCTCATTGGCCAGACTGAAATACCCCCCGTATTTGTCCACCGCCGCCTTCACACGCTTCATGCCAAGGCCGTGATTCCCCCTTTTTCTGGTGATATAGTTTCGCTCCTCAAAGCCCGGATCTTCCCTGGCGGAATTCTGCACGGACACATAAAACTGATTCTTGTTTACGGCGAGATAGACCCGCAGGAAACGGCATTCCTCCTCTATCTGCCCGCAGGCCTCAATGGCATTGTCCATGAGATTTCCGATGATGACACACAAATCCACATCTTCCAGGCCAATCCGTTCCGGCATGTCCGCCCTGCAGTTTACCGGAATATTCTGCCGCCTTGCCAGTGTCAGTTTACTGTTTAAAATGGCATCTGTCATCAGATTCCCCGACTTCACCAGGGTGTCCACCCGGTCCAGCTCCTTTTCCAGTTGATCCAGGTACTCTCCCAGTCCCCCAAGGTCCTTCATTGCCAGCCTGGCTTTCATGACCTGCATGTGGTTGTGGTAGTCATGGCGCCAGCCCCGCATATCCATGTAAATTTCCCGGATCTCCCCGTAATTGTGCTCCATAAGTTCCTGTCTGAAATGTTCCGTCTGAAATTCATACCCTTTTTTATAATAATACAATGTCCTTTCCAAAAGCCCGAACAGCACAAACTCCAGCAAAATACCACCCCAGAGAAACCCGGCGCGCCAGAATGCCTCCGGCACTGTCCCGCTAAAAACACTGATGCTCCATAAAAAAAGAGAAAACAGGCCGAAGGCAGCAGCCGTCAGAATACCGTTCCCGGCACAGAGACTTTCCCTCTTTTTCGTCAGTAACAGCAAAAACAGGCACAATACCGCCCCGTTGAGACAGAAGACAAACCGCTCCGGCAGCAGGGATCCGAAAGACAGGCACAAGCCCGGCAGCAGTATTCTTCCCAGCTGCCTCCGAAAGGATTCTTCGTCAAAAAACAAGTCAAACAGCAGCATCATGCCCGTGACCAGAAGCCACAGCATAAAAAGCGGGAGCCGGACGGAAAGCGCCAGGACCGCGGCCGTGAGGCCAAATCCCACCACCCGCCTCCCCGGACCTTTCTCCAGGACTCCCACCTGCTCCACATAATACCAGTACAATATCAGCCATAAAAACTGAAAAATAATTCTCTCCATATCCCCTTCACACCTGCCGGTAAAAATCCAGATAAGCCCGATGAAAAGCCTCCCATCGGTTCCTGGCCACAGGAAGCGTCTCCCCGTAATCCATCAGCGCCTCTTTTTTGGTAATTCTGCTCACAAACCTGAGATTGACCAGGTATGACCGGTGAATTTTAAAAAAAGAACTTCCCCGCCGCACAAGCTCCTCTTCCAGCTGGCGGATGCCCGTTCTGCACCGGAAGGCTTCCCTGCTGCGGACATCATGGACATAAGTGTCATGGGCGGCGCTTTCCAGATAATAGACATCCTTCAGCCGGATGCGGCCGGTTCCTCCCGGCAGTTCCAGTAAAAGTGCCGGCTCCTCTTTTCCGCATCGTTCCCCCGCCCTGTCCAGACAGGCAAAAAGCCGATCCTCAGAAACCGGCTTGACCAGATAGGACACTGCCTCCACATCATACCCTTCCATCACATAATCCGAAAGCCCCGTGATGAAAATAATCTGTACATTCTCTCCCTGCATCCGCAGCTTCCGGGCCAGGGAAATCCCGCTCATACCCGGCATGCTGATGTCCAGGAGCAGGATATCGGCATCCCTTTTCTCCTCCCAGAGAAACCACAGCTGTTCCCCGCTCCCGCACAAATCAATTTTTACGTCTGTTTTCCGCTCCCGCGCCCATTGATTCACGGTTGTCTCCAGCCAGGCAAGCTGTGCCGGCTCGTCATCACATATGATAAAATGAAACATGATCCCACTTCCGTTTTTGTCAGATTTGACGTTTTTTCCTCCGTCGGTCCTTCCGTTCCCGGCCCCGCTTCCACCGTCTGGCAGGCCGCAGATGCCGGAAGGACAGCCTCCTTTGTGTCTCATCTTTTCTTGTTTTGCATTATACCGGACCGGCCTGCAAATGGCAATGGAAACTTCTGCGGACATTCAGCCGTTTCCGCTGTCTGCCGGGTGTGTTTCTCCGATAAAATGTTCCAAAATCTTTCCTCCGTTTCTGACCAGGGCTTCCAGCGTATCGGTAAATCTGATCCCGTACTTCTCCGGCTTTGTCAAATCCATACACAGGTTCCTGCCGCCTGCCCCAAAGGCAGTCTCGTTTTTCCCAAGCCTCCCGGTGTCCAGGCCCAGGGCTGAAAACATGGCATATATTGTCTCATAAGTGTTCCTCCCATTGGGAGAACCGAAATTATAGACCCCTCCCGGCAGACGGAAAGCCTTTTCCAGGTTTTCTGCCACCTCATATACATCCGTGATTCCGCGTCTGTCATATACCGGATATTCCAGCGTCCCCGGAGCCTCCAGCTTCTCTGCCAGTATGGTGAAAAAGTCCCCATGCTCTTTTTTCCCTCTTGCCGCATCCGTTATTCCGTCATTTTTCTTTCGGTCTGTCGTCATATCTTCCCCGGTTCCGGCATTCCGGTCCGCGGATGCCCGCTTTCCGTCCCTGCGTCCGTCATACATCCAGGACAGCCGCAGCATGACACAATCCGGATTCACCTTCAGGCACTCTTCCTCGGCCTTCTTCTTTTCCCTGCCGTATAAATTTCCCGGCTCCAGGTCTTCCGCTTCCCTGTGGGCCTCTTCCCGGCCGCTTCCCACATAAACCTGGTCAGAACTGCAAAGCAGGCATTTAGTTTTGTACAGCCCGGAAATTTCCGCCAGATTCCTGCTGCCGTCCACATTGATCTTCCAGGATCTCTCCGGCTCCCTGTCGCACTGTCCCACATCGGAAACAGCGGCGCAATGCACACAATAATCCGGCCGGAACTTTTCAAATGCTTCCTTTACGCTTTCCCGGTCCGTAATATCCATCTCCTTGCTGCCGGGCGCATAAATTTCATATTTATCCCGATAATAAGCTGCAATCCTGCCGCCCAGAAAACCGGACGCGCCTGTAATCAAAATTCTCTCCATGTCTGTGTCTCCTTTCCCTGGCCCCCTGCCTTCCCCTGACATAGTATGGAATCAGCAGTTGACACAATGCCCTTCCATGTCAACATTATACCATAATTCCGTGCGCATCAGCGCACATGGAATCAATAGTTGACACAATGCCCTTCCGTGTCAACATTATAGCATAACCCCCACCGGAAGTGTGAATGGATTACAGCATTTTTCCCTGCCGGGGCAATCTTTCCCGGAAACCTTTTTAAATCCATTGACTCTCTCCCCCTGCTTTGATAAGATAATGCCAGAACATTACACAGAGAAACTATGGACATAAAAATACCATTGAAAACAGGAGGATACCGTATTGGCTTTATTACATGTGGACTTTTTTTCAACCGTACTGGGAATGAGCATGAATATGGATGTGATTCTTCCCCAGCAGACCTGGGGACAGATCGGCATGGAAGGCATGTGTGCCGAAGGAAAATACAAAACCATGTATCTTCTCCACGGCATGAGCGACGACCAGACCATCTGGCAGAGAAGAACCTCCGTGGAACGCTATGCCGCCAAACTGGGAATCGCCGTGGTGATGCCCACCACACATCTGGCATTTTACACGGATACCACTTATGGCATGAAGTACTGGACCTTTATTTCCAGGGAGCTGCCGGAAATCTGCCGGACCTTTTTCCCGCAGATGTCAGACAAACCTGAGGATACCCTGGCGGCAGGACTGTCCATGGGCGGCTACGGCGCATGGAAGCTGGGACTGGGCGCCAGCCAGACCTTCGGGGCGGCAGCCTCCCTGTCAGGCGTCCTGGATATCATGAAAGGTTATCGAAAAAACATGCAGGAAAACACGAAAAACCTTCCCCTCTTCCAGGGCATTTTCGGCTCAGAAGAACAGCTGAAAGATTCGGACAATGATCTGTTTGCCCTGGCCGGCAGACTGGCGGCGCAAAAGAAAGCATTGCCCAGACTGTATGCCTGGTGCGGAACCGAAGATACTTTATACGAAGGCAACCTGAGCGCCTGGAAATATGTAAAAGACCTTGGGTATGACCTGACCTGCCAGGCATCCCCGGGGGATCACCAGTGGAAATACTGGGACGAAAAAATTCAGGACGTGCTGCGCTGGTGGCTGGAAACGGATCTGGATCTGCAATAATTTTTTACTTTTCTCTTCCCTTTTTCCGCTTTCTGTGATATAATAAAAAACGGTCGGGGACAAAATTATTTTTGTTCCCGTGACGCGGAAGCATAGCTCAGCTGGGATGAGCGCTCGCCTGACTAGCGGGAGGCCAAGGGTTCGAGCCCCTTTGCTTCCATTTTTGATTAAAGGCCGTAAATCAAAGATTTTCCAGTAAAATCAATGGTTTGCGGCCTTTTTAATGCTTCGTTTTATGAATCGGATTTATAGGAAACAAGTATTATTTATACCATTTCTTGTCATGACAAGTCACCCTGAATCAGTTGTAGAATGCTGCCTATATACTGTTGTATCCGACAATTCCGTCCACCTTCGGGGCAAGTTTCCGCTGCAGGGCCATGCCTGGAAACATTTCCATACAGTCCGTCCACATCCTTGGCATGTCCCAGAATTTCGTTGCAGCGCGTCTGCCACCACTTTACCACATGGCCGGAGGAACCCACCACAAATTTCCCCTGCTTGACCCAAACTAAAAATCATGGCGCTTTTCAGTTAAATTTCAGGCTTTTTGTTCCAGATCGTTGAACCTTTCTTCATAATGTGTTATATATGTTATTGAAAGGCAGGGCTTACATGCCCGAATGATTACGGGTTACATCCCATGATCCATCCGGCAACGCCTGCCGATACTGCCTATCTTGAAAAAACGCGAGGAAAAAGAATGCGCCAGGAATACCACAAGCCGGTGACGGCATACCGGAAAAAAGATCTGCACACCCACACCTGCGCCAGCGGACACGGTACAAAGGACAGAATTACGGATTTGGCAAAAGAAGCGGCCGCCCGGCAGATGGAAGTTCTGGGAATCAGCGACCACGGACCCGCCAGCCCGGGCAGCGCCGGACTTTCCTATTTCCGCAGCCTGTTTTTATGCGACCGCAGCCGCTTCGGCGTAAAGCTTCTCTATGGGGCAGAGGCAAATATTCTGGACACGGACGGACGGCTGGATATTCCCGACGATATCCTGCGGACGCTTGATTACTGCATTGTCAGCATGCACCGCCCGGTCTACACTTCCGGCTCCGCGGCGGAAAACACAAAAGCATACATCCGGGCCATGCGTCATCCCAATGTGCGGATCATAGGCCACTGCGATGACTCCCGCTTTCCCGTGGACTACAGACTCCTGGCTGAGGCTGCCCTTTCCCTGGGTGTCACACCGGAACTGAACAATGTCTCCCTGCTGCCGGACAGCTACCGGCAGGACTGCAGGGCCAACGCCCGCTGTCTGCTGCAGGCCTGCCAGACCCTTTCCTGCCCCATTGTCCTGTCCAGCGACAGTCATGGCAGGAAACATATCGGGGATATGTCCGCCGCCCTGGAGCTGCTCTCCGAGACAGAATTTCCCGGGAATCTTATTCTGTAAGCGCTGCTTTCCGACAACCATCTCTTGTTCCGGTTCCCGCGCCCGGCATTGTCCCCAGTGCTTTCCCATGTCTGATTATGATACGATTGACGAGCGGACATGCAGCCTGTACCGTCAGGGCATTTCCGCTTTCGGCGGCATATCCCCAACTTACCGGATTGCGCCGGAAAAGGATGCTCCCGTTATCGTATGGAATTTCCATTCGCTGCTGATCATGGTGCAGATATGCTTTTCTTTCATGCTTACGGAAAAGGACACCGATATGCGCATGTGCAGGCATTGTAAAAAAGCCTTTGTCGCAAGCAGGAAGGGTTAAAATACTGCATTTACCGGAAATGTTTACATCTACAGTTCACAACATATCACATCACATAAGGAAGGGTACCAAGGCATCCCGCACAGTTTACCGCTTTGTCAGAACCTCGTCCTCATACTTCTGAATCTCGGCATAGAATTCCCTGTCGGATACCACGCCGCATCTCTCACAGTACTCGTTCCAGATATCGCCGAAGGGAAGGGTTTTCACTGCCTCCTGGACGCACATCAGCTCCGTCATCCGGTTCTCGTCCTGAAGCTTTCTCAGGGCTTCATTGGGCGTACACATTGCGCCCAGCAATGCCTTCTGCCAGCTGCGGAATCCCATGGCCCATGCAGATACCCGGTTGATGCTGGCATCAAAGTAGTCCAGCGCCATATAAACCCGGTCAAGCCCGTCGCATCTGACGATCTCTTTTGCCATCTCCCTGGTCTCGTCATCAAAAAGAACTACATGGTCACTGTCCCAGCGGATGGGTCTTGTGATATGCAGGGCAATCTCGGGATAGAAGCACAGCAGGGCGGGAATCTTGTCCGACACCACTTCCGTGGGATGATAATGTCCGTTGTCCATCAGCGGCAGGCATCCCTCATGGGTGGCCGCAAAACTTAAGGTAAATTCAGCGCTTCCCGCCGTATATGCCTCCACACCGATACCGAACACCTTGGACTCCACACAGGGCTTTACTTTCGCCCTGTCAAAAGGCTCCGCCAGAATCTCCTCAATGGCTTCCTTATATCTCATCCTGGGTCCCATACGGTCAGCAGGTATATCCTTATATCCGTCGCCGGTCCAGATATTCATGACACAAGGAACGCCGGTTTCTTCCGCAAAATACTGGGAAATACGGATACATGCCCTGCCGTGGTCAATCCAGAATTTTCTGGTCTCCTCATCGGGGCTGGACAATGTGAGACCGTCTTTCACCTTGTCATGGGAGAAAAAAGTGGGATTGAAATCAATGCCCATGTTTCTCTCTTTGGCAAAATCCACCCATTTTTTAAAATGTTTCGGCTCAATCCTGTCCCGGTCCACAAACTCACCGGGCTCAAAAATCGCATAACATGCGTGCAGATTCAGCTTCTTTTTCCCGGGCATCAGGCTCAGGGCCTTGTCCATGTCCTGCATCAGCTGCTGGGGAGTCCTGGCCTTTCCGGGATAATCGCCGGTCGTCTGGATACCGCCGGTGAGCGGACCATCATGATCAAAACCGGTCACGTCATCCCCCTGCCAGCAGTGAAGGGCCACCGGAGCCGCCATACATTTGGCGATGGCTGCCTCCACATCCACGCCGTAGGACGCGTAAATCTCCTTTGCAGATTCAAATCTCTCCTTACTTGTCATTGCTTTTTTCCTTTCGTTTCACTCTATACCTCACACCAGCCCAAAAGGCTCTGATGCAGTTCCCTTTTGTCCTCCCCTTTCCCATGCTTTCAGGAAACCGGCCTGTATATTTCAATGGGGAAGGAACGGAAGACACATGCCCTGGCCTCCTTCAGCCCATCCAGCTGGCCCGCGGACATCATCTGGGCCGCAACATTGCCGATAGCCGTGGCCTCCGTGGGTCCCGCATACACCGGAACGCCCGTGGCATCTGCTGTCAGCTGGTTTAAATAAGCCGCATTGGCGCCTCCGCCCACAATGTGAATCTTGTCATATTTCTGACCCGTAATGCCCTCCAGCTCCCCGATGGTGGCGGCATAGCATTTCGCCAGGCTGTTATAAATCACGGATGCCGTCTCCGCAATCCCTTCGGGCACCTGCTGTCCGGATTCCCGGCAGGCATTCTGTACCTCCTGCGTCATATTCGCCGGGGCCAGGAACCTATCGTCATTGCAGTCAACAATAGACGTGATATCACATTTTGACGCAAGCTCACAGATTTCCCCAAAGCCCAGATCTTTGCCAATTTCCTTTTTCACCGACTGGATCATCCACAATCCCATAATGTTCTTCAGATAGCGGAAACGGTAATCATACCCGCCCTCATTGGTCAGGTTATTTGCCTTGCTCTCCGGGGAACAGTTGGCCTCCATCAGCTCCGTCCCCATAAGGGACCACGTGCCGGAACTGATATACAGCGCATTGTCGCTGTCCGTGGGAACGGCGATGACCGCGGAACCGGTGTCATGTGTGGCCGGCACCACTACCCTGCAGTCAAATCCCACTTCCCTTTTCACTTCTTCCGTGAGATTTCCCAGAACAGCGCCCGGCACCACAATTTTCTGGAAAATCCTCCCCGGGTACCCCAGCATGTCAATCAGTTCCCTGTCCCAGTCTTTTGTATCGGGACGAATCAGCTGCCCGGTGGTGGCCTCCGTATATTCCGTGGCCTTTGCCCCCGAGAGCATATAGTGAAAATAATCCGGCATCATCAGCATGGTTTCCGCTTTTTCCAGATGCTCCGGTTTCTTTTTCTTCAGCGCCATGAGCTGATATATGGTATTGAAAATGGCTTTCTGGATTCCCGTGCGTGCATAGAGGTCATCCTCCGGAATCAGTTGATACACCTCTTCATCCATCCCTCTTGTGCGTCCGTCACGGTAGGCCACTGCATTGCCGATACGTCTGTCGTTTTCATCCAGCAGCACAATGTCCACCCCCCAGGTGTCCACCCCCACACTCACCGGAATCTTGCCCAGTCCGGCACATTTTTTCATGCCCAGTTTGATCTGTGCAAACAATTCGTCCACGTCCCAGACCAGTTCCCCATCTTTTTCTGTCATTCCGTTGGGAAAACGGTGCACCTCCTCCAGGATCATCCTGCCCTCCTCCAAATGGGCCAGGATATGGCGTCCGCTGGACGCCCCGATATCAATCGCCAGATAATATGGATTCATTGCCAACCTTCTCCTTTCATTCACACCCCGCAGTCATCCCGGAAAGGAAGATGAAAACCTCTCCCGCCGCCGGAATATTTAAATTGTAACATATTTCAAATTACAAAAAAAGGGGGTCTTTTCACAATTCATAAGGCGTCATTTGGTACACGTAATAATTCAGCCAGTTGCTGTAGAGGTTATTGCTGTGGGACCGCCACTGGAGCAGGGGTTTTTGGCCCGGGTCATCATCCGGGTAATAATGATACGGAACCTGTATGGGCAGTCCCTTGTTCTTGTCCCTGAAATACTCATTGTTCAGCGTATATCTGTCATACTCCGGATGTCCGGTGACAAAAATCTTCTTTCCCTCCCCGGCTATGGCCAGAAACACTCCCGCCTGGGGAGACTCCGCCAGAACGGTCAGTTCCCCGCAGTTATGTATCGCTTCTGCCGGCGTCTCCGTGTGGCGGCTGTGGGGGGCCAGAAAAATATCGTCAAATCCCCTCACCAGCGGAATCTTCCTGTTTTTCACCTTATGCTCATACACCCCGAACAGCTTTTGGGACAGCTTCCTTTTGTCAATCCCATAGTAATGGTAAAACCCGGCCTGGGCGGCCCAGCAAATATGCAGCGTGGATGTGACATGGTCCTGGGCCCAGTCAAAAATCTCGCAGATTTCCTCCCAGTAATCCACTTCTTCAAAGGGAATGTCCTCCACGGGCGCCCCGGTCACAATCAGGCCGTCATATTTTCTGTTCCGTATCTCATCCAGTGTGGTATAAAACTTATTCAGGTGGTTGGCCGATGTATTCAGCGACACATGGCTTTTCACATTCATGAATGTCACGTCCACCTGCAGGGGCGTATTGGAAAATGCCCGCAGCAGCTGCAGTTCCGTGTCCTGTTTTACCGGCATATTATTCAGAATCAGGACCTCAAGGGGACGAATGTCCTGGTGAATTGCCCTTGATTCGTCCATGACAAATATATTTTCGTTTTCCAGTATTTCTTTTGCCGGTAAATCGCTTTGCGTCTTAATTGGCATGTCTATACCTCCTATATTTATTCATAACTTCTCGGAATCTTCAGCCCTTATTTCATGGGGCTTTCAGAACCTATTTTT
>CAJTLR010000070.1 GCA_910577185.1 uncultured Acetatifactor sp. | reverse complement strand
CCCGGGATCACGGGGCTGTGGCAGGTCAGCGGCAGGAGCAGGATCACGGACTTCGAGGAAGTGGTAAAACTGGACACCAGATACATCACGGAGTGGAGCATGGGGCTGGACCTGCGAATTTTACTGAAGACGGTGAGGGTGGTGTTTGGCAAAGACGGGGCCATGTGAACAAGGATATGGAATAACAATTATTTGCGGAATGAGAAGATGGGAATGGCAGGTTGGCAGATTTATAAAGGATATGGATGTTCAAGGTTATAGACATGAAGGAATAGGATATGTCAGGTGAAAATGATAATTACCAGGGACAAAAAGTACTGAAAGGCTTTTTCTGGCGGTTTGCGGAGCGGTGCGGTGCCCAGGGCGTGACATTTGTGGTATCCGTTGTGCTGGCAAGGCTTCTGGACCCGGAAGTGTACGGAATGATTGCCCTGGTGACAGTGTTTACCACCATTCTGCAGGTCTTCGTGGACAGCGGCATGGGAAGCGCGCTGATCCGGAAAAAGGACGCGGATGACCTGGATTTTTCAACAGTCTTTTATTTTAATCTGCTGGCCTGCGGGATCCTATATCTTGGGATATTTCTGGCGGCGCCGCTGATAGCGGGGTTTTACGGTTTTCCGGAACTGACAGCGGTGGTGCGGGTGCTGGGACTGACAGTGGTGGTTTCGGGGGTGAAGAATGTACAGCAGGCATATGTGTCAAGACATATGCTGTTCCGGCGTTTCTTCTGGGCCACCCTGGGGGGCACCGCGGGGGCGGCAGCCGTGGGGACTGTCCTGGCATACCTGGGATACGGCGTGTGGGCCCTGGTGGCGCAGCAGCTGTTCAACCTGTCCGTGGACACGGTGATTCTCTGGATTACCGTGAAATGGCGGCCAAAGCCCGTGTTCTCCCTGGAGAGGCTGGGGGCGCTGTTCGGGTTCGGCTGGAAGATGCTTGCCTCGGCCCTGCTGGATACCTGCTACAATAATGTCCGGCAGCTGGCCATAGGAAAGTTGTATTCCTCCGGTGACCTTGCCTTTTATAACCGGGGAAGGCAGTTTCCGGACCTGGTGGTCAGTAATATCAACACATCCATAGACAGCGTGCTGCTGCCGGCAATGGCTGACGTGCAGGACGACACCGGCAGGGTCAGGGAGATGACCCGAAGGTCCATTCAGACCAGCGTGTATGCCATGGCACCGCTGCTGGTGGGCATCATCTGCACGGCGCCGGTACTGGTAAGCACCGTGCTGACGGACAAGTGGCTTCCCTGCATTCCGTATTTGCGTATTTTCTGTATCACCTACATTTTTTATCCCATTCACACGGCAAACCTGAATGCCATAAAGGCCATGGGACGCAGTGATCTGTTCCTGAAGCTTGAGATCATGAAAAAAGGGGTGGGGCTGGCCCTGCTGCTGGCCACCATGCGGTTCGGGGTCATGGCAATGGCATACAGCCTGCTGGTGAGCAGTGTGTTCAGCCAGATGATAAATGCCTGGCCCAACAGGAAGCTGCTGGATTACGGATACAGGGAACAGCTGCGGGACATCCTGCCCAGCATCCTGCTGGCGCTGTTCATGGGGCTGGCAGTGTGGGGGGTGTCGCTGCTGCCCCTGCCGCCCCTGCTGGTTCTGGCGGTGCAGGTGGTGTTCGGTGCAGAGGTTTACCTCACGGGATCCGCACTTTTCGGACTGGATGCGTTTGTCTACCTGTGGCGCAGGCTGAAGGCGGCAGCCGGGGGACAGGCAGGCGGGAAAGGAAATGAAAAGACATGAAGGTGGGAATTATGCAGCCGTACTTTATGCCGTATATGGGATACTGGCAGCTGCTGGCGGCAGTGGACAGGTACGTGGTATATGATGACGTGAACTTCATCAAGCAGGGCTGGGTCAACCGGAACCGGATCCTGGTAAACGGGAAGCCCGGGTACATCAATGTGCCCATGCTGGGGGCAGGCTCCAACAGAAAGATCAATGAAATCGGTGTCAACAATGACATGCGCCTGGTCCGGAAAAACCTGCGGATGATAGGAAACCTGTACGGGAAGGCGCCGTACTACAGGGAAGTATCCGCGTTGCTGGAAGCGGTACTGTCCTGCGGGAAGGACAACCTTGCGGAATACCTGACAGAATCCATAAAGGCGGTCTGCGGTTACCTTGGGATCGGGACGGAACTGGTGATATCGTCCTCCCTTGACAAGGACTGCAGCCTGAAGGGACAGGACAAGGTGCTGGAGATCTGCAGGCTGCTGGGTGCGGATGAGTACTACAATGCCATAGGGGGAAGGGAGCTGTATTCCGGCGGGGCCTTTGCGGAAAAGGGGATCAGCCTGAAGTTCCTGCAGACGGATGACCTGGAATACGCCCAGTTCGGGCAGGGGTTTGTGGGAAACCTTTCCATTATTGACGTGATGATGTTCAATTCAGTCAGGGAGATAAAAGAAATGCTGGAAAAATACACACTGGTTCCGGGCGCATGAAACCGGCCGGGGACAGGGGGCCCGCAAAGGGAAAATACGGCCCTTTATCCGGGAAGGCCGGAAGCGGGGCCTGCCGGGACACAAAAACGCAGGCCACAGGGAGGAAGATTGAAAATTGAAAATTTTCAATCCCAAGTTTGTGTCTGCACGGCATCCACAAACTTGACATGCGCAAAAGGCCGCGCAGAAATGGAGGAAAAATGAAGGAAATCGGCGGCTACATGGAACTGGACACATACGGCCTTCCCATGCTGCACCGGGGGGCGCTGGCGCTGAACTGCGGGAGGAACTGCCTTGCGTTCCTGGCAGGGGCAAGGAAAATCCGCAGGATTGCACTGCCTTACTTTCTCTGCGGCTGTGTGGGGGACGTCTGCCGGAGGGAGGGCGTGGAAACAAGGCATTACCATATAGGCCCGGACTTCCGCCCGGTGGAACCGGAGCTCCGGGAGGGGGAATGGCTGTACGTGGTCAATTACTACGGGCAGCTGGACGACCGGTTCCTGGAGGGACTGGCGGAAAGGCACGGGAGGGTGATCGTGGACAATGCCCAGGCCTATTTCCGGATGCCGGCGGCAGGCGTGGACACGCTTTACACCTGCCGGAAGTTTTTCGGCGTGGCGGACGGGGCCTTCCTGTACACGGACGCCGCCCCGGAGGGGGAGCTGCCCCGGGACGAGTCCTTCGGGCGGATGAACTTCCTGCTGGGGAGGTACGAGCACGGGGCAGCCGGGTTTTACCCGGAATACGTACGGAACGACCTTTCCTTCGGGGGGGAGCCGGTAAGGCGGATGTCCAGGCTGACGGAAAACCTGCTGCACGGGATTGACTACGGGGCGGTGGAAAGGCGCAGGACGGAAAACTTCCGGATCCTCCACGGGGCGTTCCGGGAGGTGAACCGGCTGGAGCTGTCCGTGCCGGAGGGTGCGTTCATGTACCCGCTGTACATAAGGAACGGGGCAGCGGCCAGGAAGCGGCTCCTGGAGGAAAAAATCTACATCCCCACCCTGTGGCCGGACGCGGGAGGGGACGCCGGGGAGCGGGACATGGCAGAAAACATCCTGCCCCTGCCAGTGGACCAGAGGTACGGCAGGGAGGAAATGGAATACATGGTCCGCAAAATAAATCATGTGAGAAAGGAGCTGTAACCATGGTACACAGTCTGCTGTTTGTCCCGGCAAGGGAAAAGATGCTTGGCAAAATAAGCGGTTTCGAGGCGGATGGCTATGTCATTGACCTGGAGGATTCCATAAGGCGGGAGGAGAAGGGGGAGGCGCTGGCAAATGCCGTGCATTTCCTGGAACAGCCGGGACGGGGGGACAGGACCCTGTTTGTACGGCTGAACAAGGAAAATTACATGGAGGAGGCGGAAAGGCTCGGAAAGTTTGCCGGGCTTGGTTTTATGCTGCCGAAATTTGAGGACGGCGGGGAATACCTGGAGGGAAGGAAAATATGGGAGGAACACAGTGTAATGGCCCTGATAGAGACTCCGAAAGGGCTGGTACGGCTTCCTTCCATTGCGGAGGAGAACTGGGTTGACGGCCTTGCGTTCGGGGCGGAGGACTACACTGCAGCCGTAAACATGGGGAACAGGTTCCAGAACCTCTCCTACCAGAAGAACAGGCTGGTGACATATGCCAGGGCGTACGGAAAAACAGTGTATGACACTCCCAGCTTCCAGACCGGGGACTGGGATGCATTCACGGCAGAGGTGGACAATGCCGTGGAACTGGGGTTTGACGGCAAGCTTTCCATACACCCGAAACACGTGGGATACATAAACGCCGCATTTTCCAGGGAGGACCTGGGGAAACTGCGGGAAATCGTGCAGGAATACGAGAACTGCGGGCAGGCGGTCCTGGTTTTCGGGGGAAGGCCTTACGAAAGGATGCATATAGAGAGGTTCAGGAGAATTTTAAGGGAAAACGGAGGGATATAGCATGGAACTGCATGGAAGGAAGGTTGTCCTGCGTGCCGTCGAGGAGGAGGACACGGAGATGCTCCGGGAACTGACAAACAGCCCGGACTACGAGAAAATGATTGTGGGCTGGGCGTTCCCGGTTTCCAGGAAGGACCAGGAGAAATGGTTCCTGGGGTGCGAGAACGGGCTGGACAGGCTGCGCTACACCATAGTGACGGAGGCAGACGGCGCGGTGGGCATGATAGGGCTCCGGGACATTGACTGGAAAAACGGCGTGGCAAGCGGGCTGGGAATGCGGATAGCAAAAAAGGAGATCAGGACAAGGGGACTCGCCACGGATGCCTGGATGACCCTCATGAGGTATGCGTTCGGGGAACTGCGGCTGAACCGGATCAACGGCAGTGCCCTTGCCTACAATGGCGCATCCCTGAGGGTGTGTGAAAAAGTGGGATTCAGGGTGGAGGGAACCCTGCGGGAGGCAGTCTACAAGGGGGGAAAATATGTGGACGTGGTGATGATGGGATGCCTGAGGAGCGACTACGAGGCACTTGTGGAACAGAACGGCTACTGGAAGGACGGGGAGGCATAGATGGAAGGAAGTTTTATACATGAAACCGCGCTGGTCAGGGACTCGGACATGGGCCCGGTAAAAATCTTCCGCAATGCCGTGGTGGAAAAAACCGTGCTGGGTGCCGGATGCTCGGTGGGTGACGACACGACAGTCGAGAGGTGCCGCCTTGGAAACAACGTGGTGATAAACCGGAGGTGCTATGTCAATGACAGCGTGGTGGGCAGGTACACCTATGCGGGCATCAACACCACGGTGAACTTTTCGCGCATTGGCGCATTCTGTTCCCTGGCCCGCAACGTGGACATAGGGGGATTTGACCATGACTACCGCAGGGTGACCACGGTACCGGCATTCAGGCTTGACCAGATGCGCAGGGGCGGGGGAAAACTGGGAGACGTGGACATGTGCGGCGGTTACTGTGAAATCGGCAGTGACGTGTGGATCGCGGCCGGGGCACAGGTCCTGCACAGGGTAAAGGTTGGTGACGGCGCCGTGGTGGGTGGTGGGGCAGTTGTGACCCGGGACGTCCCCGCATACGCGGTCGTGGCAGGCGTCCCGGCCAGGATTATCGGCTACAGGTGTCCCGGCCATTTTATAAAAAGACTCCTGGACATCAAATGGTGGGACTGGCCCGAGGAGGTTATAACGGAAAACATGGGGAGGCTGGCAGGCAGTGACATTTCGGAGGAAGTACTGGAATGGATGGAAGGCATTTCCGGCAGCCTCAGGGAAGGATGACGGACAGCATGCAGCCGGAGGAAACAGAGATGGAAGAAAAAATAATGGTCACCCGGTCATCCATGCCGGAATTCGGGGAGTACATGGAGGAAATCAGGGAAATCTGGGACTCCCGGTGGCTGACGAACATGGGCGTGAAGCACCGGGAGCTGCAGGAGGGCCTGCGGGAATACCTGGGCGTGGAGAACGTGGAGCTGCTGTCAAACGGCCACATGGCGCTGGAGCTGACGCTGCAGGCCATGAACCTGCAGGGGGAGGTCATCACCACGCCCTTCACCTTTGCCTCCACCACCCATGCCATAGTGCGAAACGGCCTGGAGCCGGTGTTCTGCGACATAGACCCGGTGACGTACACCATGGACCCGGGGAGGCTGGAGGGCCTGGTCACGGACCGGACCTGCGCGGTGATGCCGGTGCACGTGTACGGAAACGTGTGCGACGTGGAGGAGGTGGAGAGGATAGCCCGCAAATACGAGCTGAAGGTGGTGTATGACGCGGCCCACGCCTTCGGGGAGACCTACAGGGGGAGGGGGATCGGCAGCTTCGGGGACGCCTCGTGCTTCAGCTTCCACGCCACCAAGGTGTTCAACAGCATAGAGGGAGGGGCGTCCTGCTTCCGTGACGGGAGGCTTGGGGAGGCCCTGTACGAGCTGAAGAACTTCGGGATCCGGGGACCGGAGGAGGTGAGCGGCGTTGGGGCCAACGCGAAGATGAACGAGTTCTGCGCGGCCATGGGGCTGTGCAACCTGAGGCACGTGGGGGAGGAAATCGGGAAGAGGAGGAAGGTGTGGGAGAGGTACCGGGGGAACCTGGAAGGCGTGGAGGGACTGGTGCTGAACGCCGTGCAGGGGGACGTGGAACCCAACTATGCCTATTTCCCGGTGCTGTTCGAGGAAAGGCAGTTCGGTGCAAGCCGGGGGGAGGTGTACGGGAGGCTTCTGGAAAAGGGGATCTGTGCCAGGAAATACTTCTATCCCCTGACAAACACGTTTTCGTGCTTCCGTGGGAAATACGACGCGGGGCAGACGCCGGTGGCGCTGCATGTTTCCAGGCGCATCCTGACGCTGCCGCTCTATGCGGACCTGGCGCTGGAGGACGTGGACCGGATCTGCAGGATCATTCTGGACTGCAGAGTTTAATATGGCAGAAGAAACACAGAGCCTGAAGAAGCAGTGACGCAGCATGGGAGTGCCGGATATGAGAGTGGGGGCGATGCATGAAAATATGTATGGTAGGTTCATCAGGAGGACATTTGACACATTTGTATATGTTAAAACCTTTTTGGAAAGGAAAAGAGCGGTTCTGGGTTACGTTTGATAAGGAAGATGCCAGAAGTCTGCTGCAGGGGGAGAAATTGTATTTCTGCCATTATCCAACGAACAGAAGTTTAAAGGCACTGCTGCTCAATACAAGATTTGCATGGAAGCTGATACGGAGGGAAAAGCCGGATCTGATTATTTCATCCGGCGCGGCGGTAGCTGTCCCCTTCTTTTATATAGGAAAGCTAATGGGGGCGAAACTGATATATATAGAGGTTTTTGACCGCATAGATAAACCTACGATGACCGGAAAAATGGTATATCCTATTACAGACCGGTTTATTGTGCAGTGGGAAGAACTGAAAAAGGTATATCCGAAGGCTTTGAACCTGGGAAGTATCTTTTGAAAAGAGAAGGCAAAGGGACAGGGTTTTTATGATTGGCAGTGTCATGGACGTATCATTGCGTGTCAGGAGATTATGAATGATATTTGTAACAGTGGGAACACATGAACAACAGTTTGACCGGTTACTTGCGGAAATAGACCGGTTACGGGAAAATATGGTTTTGAAAGATGATGTGATGGCACAGACCGGATTCAGCAGCTACGAACCGGAGCATTGTCAATGGAGCAGACTGCTTTCCTGTCAGGATATGGACAGATATATAAAGGAAGCAAGAATTGTGATTACCCATGGGGGGCCTGCAAGTTTCATTGCGCCGCTCCGGGAAGGAAAGATACCCATTGTAGTACCAAGGCAGAAACGATTTGGGGAACATGTTAACGACCATCAGGTGGAGTTTTGCAGGATAGTCAGAGAGCGGATGGGAAATATTATTTTAGTGGAAGAGATTGACGGGCTGGGAGACGTGATTGAGAATTACGAAGAAATGGTTCCTGCTTTGAAAAATGGATTAAAAAGCGGCAATCAAAAATTTAATGATGCGTTAGAAAAAATGGTCAGTCAAATGTGGCTGTAATACCGGAGAGAAAAACAGATGGCTGGTGACAGAAAAATTGCTGTGGGAATGGTTTTATTTGAACCGGATAATATACTGCGTTTTAGGGAATGTCTGAATGCACTGATGATTCAGGCAGATAAAATATATATATTTGACAATAGTGTAAACAAGGCAGATATAGAATTTCCGGAATCGGTGGTTTATAAGACAGAGCATGAAAATAAGGGAATTGCGTATGCCCTGAACCAGATTTTCCTAATGGCAGAAAAGGATGGATATGAATGGGTTATTACAATGGATCAGGACTCTGTGCTGCCCGGAGGGATGATTGAAAAATATGGGGAAGTAATTGACAAGGGGATTCAAATTGGCATTGTCTGTCCGCAGGTAATCGATAAACGCCGGGCATATATGACGGTGAAGAAGGATCCGGTGTATGAATACATAGATGCCTGTATTACCTCCGCCAGCTGTACATCTGTAATGGCATGGAAAAAAATCGGAGGATTTGATGAATGGATGTTTATTGATCTGGTGGACAATGAGTTTTGTAAGCGGTTAACCGTTTCCGGATATAAAATATTACGTTTAAACGAGTTTGTTCTGGATCAGGAATTTGGAAAGATCGTGCCCAAATCATATAAAAAACAACAGTTCTGGATTTGGCTGAGTAAATGTCTGCATATTGAAAACATAGCAAAATTTTCCTATAAAAAGTATGTCAGTCCTATGAGGGTGTACTACACAAACAGGAACATCATATATGTCAATAAAAAAATGAAAAAGTATGGTTCTGTGGGATATGAGTGCTATAATTGCAAAAATTATATAGGATTTATATTTTCTTTTATGCTGCCAAGTATCATGAGAGCCCGGCAAAAACTTACAGTTTTGAGGGCAACTGTCAGAGGGATATGGGATGGCTGTAGAAAACAAGTGGTATTATGGGAAATGAACGCTGACAGTACAAAAGTGATATAGAGAAGGGAAAAGCAGGGAGATGGGATGAGAAAAATTTTGGTGGTGAACACCGCGGGGCTGGGACTGGGCGGAATAACGACGCATATGTTAAATTTTCTTGGTTGTTTATCATATGATGATTTTCAGATTGATATCATAGGCACCATCATACTGGACCATAACATTATGGAACGGTTTCAGGAAATTGGGTGTAATGTCATCATATTAAAAAACAGAAAAAAGAATTTGGGAGGGTATATCCGCCAATTGTCTGAACTTATGAAAAAGGAACAATACGATGTGATTCATGTGCACGGAAATTCTGCTACCATGGTATTAGAGTTACGTCTGGCAGAAACAAATGGAATTCCGAAACGAATTGCACATTGTCACAATACAAAGTGCAGTCATCGGCTGGTAAACGAAATGCTCCTGCCATTTTTTAAAAATTCTTATACTGCCGCCGCGGCATGTTCCGGGCTGGCAGGCAGCTGGCTGTTTGGAAGGAATCAGTTTATTGTTTTGCATAATGCAATAGATATCAAAAGATTTCAATATAATGCCCGGGAAAGAGAAAAATACCGGAAATTATTTGGAGTCAGCGACAGCATCTTGTTAGTCGGACATGTGGGACAGTTCAATGAACAGAAAAACCACATAAAACTAATGGGGATATTCAGGGAGCTATTGTCAAAAAAAGAGGCAAAACTGCTTCTTATAGGGGAAGGCGAAAAAAAGCAGCAGGCAGAGGCCTGGGCAGGGGATCATGGAATATCTGACAAGGTAATCTTTGCGGGAATGCGGAATGATGTTGAAAATTTACTTCAGGCAATGGACGTGTTGGTTTTTCCCTCAAAATGGGAAGGATTACCGGTTGTTCTGGTGGAAGCGCAGGCGGCGGGACTTCCAATCGTACTTTCGGATGTGATTTCAAATGAGATTAAACTGATGGAATCGCTGAAATTTTTAAACCTGAATGAAACGGATGCGGTCTGGGCAGATGAAGTTTTAAAAACATATTTCAATGCACAGAAGTCAGGAAGAAGCATAGACAAGGATCGTTTTCAGGATTATGACATCAGCTGTGAAAGCCGGAGACTGATGGAATTATATACGGGGTAAGCGGAAATGAATTCAGTGCGGAATATGAAACGTTTCAATTTTATTTTGTTATTTTTCTTATTTTTTTTACATACGCTGGATAACTATATCAGGGAAGTTCAATGGAACAGAGGGATGATGGTCTTTTTAAAAAATGCTTTTCTGGCAGGAATGGTTTTGCTTTTTCTGATGGAGTTGTATTGTTTTTCGGGAAAAAGAACAATAAAAAGTGTATTTATAGATGAATTAAAGAGCATAATCTGGCTTACGGTTACGTTTGCGGTACTTTCGGTTTATGAAATGCTAAAAAACCAGGGATTTGAAACCGCAACAATAAAGGGGCTGATCCGGCTTCTTATTCCTGTCTTCACTGCCTTTGTGATATTAAATGTTATGGAATTTGATGATATATATCGTGTTATGGCGATATCCCTTTGTTTTATGTTTGCAGGATATGTGGCGGCCCATGTGGGAGATCTCTCCATCGGGAATTTTTGTTCTGTCAGTTTTGTGGACTCCTATTCTCCATTTGAGTCTAATTTTTTTTCACCGGCGGCCATGGGATTTTGTTTATTCTTTTGCTATTTTCGAAAAAATAAGCTGTTCACTTTTCTGAGTGTATTATTTACAATTCTGACATTTAAAAGAATTATGGTTTTATATGCGGTTGTATTACTTTTATTTGGAGGTATGGTTTCAAAATGGAAGGAAATGCCCAAATGGCTTTTGAGAATGCTGGGGGTCATTATTTTCATATTTAGTATCCTGTATATACAGCTGATGCTGGGAAATGTGGCAAAACTGCTCTTTAAATATTTCGGAATAGAAATAAACAGAACAGTTATAGATATATTTTCAATGGGCCGTTCATGGTTTATCCAATTAGTATTGGAAGGGGATTTCAGGAGCGTTGGCTTTATGTCTTCTACAGTTGGTTTTAAAAACATGGAGATGGATTTGCCAATGATCTATATAGAGATGGGGATTCTTTCGGTAGCGGCAACAATATATTTTATGCTCAGACTGGTTAAGAATAATTGGTATGTTTTTGGGATAATAGGATTCTGCCTGCTTGAATTACTGACCTCTCACTGGTTTGACATTACCTATTTCTGGATAGTGGCGTATGTAACGGTTGGCTGTATACAGTACAGACAGCCAGAACCTGATATGGAAAGTAAAACCCCGGGTAATTTGAGACAGATCATAAAACGCTTTGTGAATAGCTGGAGGATAAAAACGTGAAAGTGTCCGTTTTCTGTTTGGCCTATAATCATGAAAAATACATTCGATCTGCATTGAATGGATTTGTGAATCAGAAAACTGATTTTAAATATGAAGTCTTTGTACATGATGACGCATCAACGGATGCCACTCCCCAAATTATTGAGGAATATGCCCATAAGTATCCGGATATCATAAAGCCCATATATCAACAGGAAAATCAGTATGCAAAAGGGATAAAAATACTTGCAACATATATACTCCCCAAAATGACAGGAGAATATATCGCAGTGTGTGAAGGGGACGATTATTGGACGGATCCTTTAAAATTACAACGGCAGGCAGATTTTCTGGATCATAATCCGGAATATGTTGCATGTGTACATAATACAACAAAAAAGGATATGGTGACAGGCCGTGAAGAAGAAATGTATTCTCATTTATGTGATGAGGATATTTTATTTGAGGAAGCCGTTCAGGGAGGGAGTTTTAGCTATCATACCTCCTCTTTAATGTATCGGATGGAATATGCAGGGATAAAACCTGATTTTTATGGGAAAGTCAGCGGCGTAGGTGATTATCAGCTGGCAATATTCCTGACTTTGTCCGGAAAGGTAAGGTTTTTGAATGATAGTATGTCTGTTTACCGGATGAATGTTGCGGAATCCTGGACAATGCGCAACAGACTGGATATGAGGAGAACGGCATCTGTGTATGAGGGAATATCAGATATGCTGGAAGAAGTGAATAAGTATACGGAATTCAGGTATAAGGATATCCTGGAGAACCTGATTCTGAAGAATCAATATTTAAGTCTGCTTTTTGCCGAAAGATATGGTGAACTGCGAAAGGCGCCTTACAGAGACATATTTTATTCGAAAAGTATATTGTACAGGCTGAAAATATACTTCAGACAGTATTTTAATAAATTATATCATTTCTGCAGATATTTTTTTTATGGAAGACGATTATCAAAAAAGAGCATGTAGAAGTTTCATCCGGCTTGCGTTTTGAATAGGAAAGGGCTAAGGATAGTCTGGGAATTATTTTGAATTTTAAAATACAAAAGCAGCAGGAAAGGAACTTACATGAATAAAATAAGGTATTATTTTATAAAAATCAGCAGTGAATTGACATGGAAGAAAATGGCAAACGGTCTCTTTGTGACGGGAATTATTCTGACATTTATGTCATATCAGAATTCTTTTGGGGCGCTTGCCTTTCTCTGTCTTTTTGGAATTACAGGATTGGTGCTCTTTAAAAGAAAAATGATATACCTGGATTTTTATTTTTTTCTGGAGGCTTTGTTTTTCGTATATTGTGCCGGACAGATTTTATTTCGGATTCCTCAATATAATGATAAGGCCTGTTCCCGGCTTGTGGCGCTGGTCAGCTGTAATTTGTTTGAATTGGGTATTTATAATTATTACAGAATCCGCGATGATTTTGAACACCTGGGAAAAACCATTGTGAAAAGTATTGTGATTGCATTGGCGGCTATTATTATAATGAATTTAAACCTGGTGCAGGGAGTCCGGCTGATCAGGGGAATAAAGATAGCAGGAAAATCCTTTGGAAATGTTAATGTAGCGGTTTTTGGCTGGACTGCAGGTCTGGGGCTGCTATTGTGTTGTATTCTGGGGAATAAGATGAAGCAGCGGCAGTTTTATGCCTGTTATGCTTTTTTTAGTTTTGCGGTCATTATTTCCGGGACCAGACATGCATTGCCGCTGATCGTGGTGGCATTTCTGCTGACCAGAATTATGAAAAGCGGCAATGGGGAAAGATCCCTGAAAAACTATTTGCGGGATGTACTTTATACGGTGATACTGGGAACAGCACTTGTCTTTCTGGTACTGAGGGTTCCTTACTTATATCAGGAGATAGGCAGCAGGCTGGAAGAAGTTTTTCTATATTTGTTTACCGGGAAAAGTTATGGGGGTTCCCTGACGGACAGAATGGAACTGCTGCACAGCGGAATAGGGGCGTTTCTGGAGAGCCCGGTCTGGGGATGGGGACTGGACAATTTTTCGGACTTGTTTGATCAGGGAAGGTACGACGCACATAATAATTATTTGGAAATAGCTGCAAGCGGCGGAATCATTGGAACCGGTATTTATTTTAGCAAGTATGTTTATTTGATATTACGCCTGATAAAGTGTGAGAGCAGGACGGGGGGGCAGGAAAAAAAGAGATATTTATGTATGATACTGGCATTTTTGGCATGTGCAGTACTGGAATTCTGGAATATAACATACTATTCCAGAAAAACATTTTTATTTTATATCCTTATTCTGGCTTACGTGGGCAGAGGGCAAAGGGGAAAATGAAGTTTCCTACACAGTTTCGGTATCTATTCCAGTAAAAAGCGGCCTGAAACAAAGGACAGATGCCAAAAACTGGTTGGTTTTCTGCCTTCAACAGGGTATAATATAATTAGTATTATCAAGAATCCTGAAAAGGGGTGTGCAATATGGGGTTTTCGTCGAAGCAGTGCGTTCATGAGATAAGCAGGCTGAGATTTGAAGGCAATCTGCCTGCGGCAATTGAACGCTGTCATGATGCCATATCTGTCTATTCAGAAGATAATTTTTTCTACAAAGTATTGGGCGATTTGTACTTTCAGGAAAAAAACTATGTGGCTGCTTCCCAGGCATATTTAGAAGACTTAAAACGTCTGTCAAGGAAGCCTGAGCATTTTAAGGCTTTTGCTCGTTTTTACAGGCAATTTGACTCTGAAGCTGACGCAGACTTACGCGATCAGTTCCGCGGGAAAATCATCAAAGCAATCAAAGATAATGAAATAGCACCCAACATTCATCAACTCTTGGTGGAGACATTTGGCGATATCTTTGTTATTGATGATGATTTGACAACCATACTGCGCAAAAGTGAAAGTGACCACAATCTTGGTGAGATAAAAAGGTTTATTAAGTCGGCTTCTGCTAACGACGTGCGTTCCCTTATTTTTCATCAAATACGCCAGGAGAACTATGCAAATACAAAAACAAAAGAGTATCTTATTTCGGTGGCAGAAAAAAACGCACTGTATTTAGAAGCTCAGCTGCTTGTGGGAAAAATAATTGCGAAGCAGGAGCCGCCCAATCCAACGCTGATTCGTACTCTTTTACGGATGAGCCGTAAGCAGCAGGATTATCATTATGCCGAAGAGCTCGTTGGGATTGATGAAGAACTTGTCAAAAAAAGCGATTTCAACATTCAGTATGAACTAGTGTATTACTTTGACAGCGCCGGCGACAGCGATTTGTTGGATAAAACGCTCAAAAAAATGCGTAATAGTGCAGAGGGCAGCATCCCGATTGCAAGAACTCTTTATAATTTTTATCTCACATTTGACCGTTTTGAGGATGCGCAGAATCTGTCCGAGCATATACAAAATCTCCTTGATCTAAAACGTGCAGAGGGGAAAAAACATCAACGTAGCCAGGAGCAGCTTGAATCTGAACAGATTGTGTGGCAGCGGGTAAAAGATCTTGTTTCTGAAAAAGAGCATAACCGTCAGATGCTGGCTCTGCGAGATTTGCTGAAAGGTTTTTCCCATGAATTAGGCCAGCCAATCACAAATATCCGCTATAAAGTGCAGCTACAACAGCTGCGTATAGAACGCGGAATAGGAAATATGGACGAAATACAGGATTTGTTTGTTACAATCCTGGCTCAGACGGAACGTATTGGTTTTATGCTTGACCGTTTCAGGCCGATTGTATCAAGTAAAAGCGTACAAGAGATTTTCAGTGTCAACGATTGCATGAAACAAGTATTTACTGACTTATCGGATCGCCTAAGCCAAAGCAGGATCACGTATAGTTTCCGGGAGGACTCCAAAGTAAGCTTGTTTGGGGATAGAATTCAGTTTTCCCAGATTTTTTATAATTTGGTGCTAAATTCTATGCAGGCTATTGGAGAAAATGGAAAAATTGACGTCAGAATTTCAACCGTCAAGAATAGTATAAGGATACTTTTTTCGGATAACGGTTCCGGAATTCCGGAAGATTACAGAAAAAAGATATTTGAACCCTTTTTCTCCACAAAGGATCCTGCTTCCGGAAATGGTGGTGAGGGTCTTGGATTATTTGTCGTATGGAATATTTTGAAAATGTACAAGGGTACAATACAGTTAAATCATAAGTTTAAAGATGGCGCACAATTCATAATCAAAATACCTGTTGAGGAGGAAAACCATGAACCGAGTTCTAATAATTGAAGACGAAACTGTTACGGCGGAAGCTGTCAAAGAAGCGTTGGCTTTAGATGATATTTCAGCGGATATTGCATCCGATGGCGAGTCTGGACTGAAAAAATTAAGTTCTAATAACTATGATTTAATTCTTCTGGATTTAAAAATGCCGGGACTTTCCGGAGATGAAGTCCTTAGCGAAATCCGAAAACAAGATCCTTTTATTGATGTCATTATCTATACTAATTACTCGGAATTTGCAGATATAAAGAAATTGGCAAATATCGGAATAGATGGCTACATTAACAAAGGGCCAAAAGCTGACTTATCGGAATTAATCAGTGCAATTAAAGAAAAAATAGCACCTCTTAATGATGAGACTATTTCGGCGTTATTAAAGGATGTTCCTCATGCAGAAGCATAAGCAGTGTAAAGAATACAGAGGTATACTATGGATCGAGAATTTTTACTGGACACAAATGCCTTTTATAATTTGCTGAAAGCCATGAACCCTGAGGCAGGTGAACAAGGTGTGTTAGTTGATTTGGTTACTGTGTTAAAAAATGCAAAGCTGATGATTTCTGCTATTACCGAGGTTGAAATTATTTCAGTATTAGGAAAATACGCCAGGGGATCTAGTGGAGGCGTTTCGAAATGCAATTGTCAGATTTCTCCGGAAGGACATATTTGTCAGAACAACCGGTATACAGCGGCTCGAAAAAAATGGAACAAAAAGCGAATCAAGGCATGGCTGCAACTCATTGATGATATTTTTGAAGGGAAATCACAGCTTCTCACTGTGGGGATCGAGCCATTCGATTTAACAACAGTTGCAGAAGCAAAAAATGTAATAACACATGCATTGATACATAATTTTGCATCTATGGATGCCATGATAGCTGCGACTGCAAAACTGGCACGTGACAATAGTCGCGATGTAACAGTTGTGACTTCGGACAAAGGACTAAAGGCGTGTCTTTCAAAAATAGATGTTCCCTACAATGATATTTTTGTTGCTGAATAAACTTTTGAAGACAGAGGAAATAAAATGCGAATTTTGTTTGAAATGGACAAAAAAGATTATGTTCCTAACGGAAGTGTATTTCGCAGGCCTTCTGCAAGGGCTGTCATCATAAAAGACAGAAAAATAGCAATGGTATATAGTAAGAAATACCATTATTATAAATTTCCGGGGGGAGGTATAGAAGCTGATGAATGTATGGAAGATGCCTTGGTCAGAGAAGTGTTAGAGGAAACGGGTTTATGTGTTGTCAGGGAGTCTATTCAGGAATACGGGCAGGTTCATCGTATTCAGAAGGGGACGAAAGAGGATATTTTTATACAGGATAATTATTATTTCCTATGCCGCGTGAAAGAGGATTTAGAACAACCATGTCTGGACAAGTATGAAGCAGACGAAGGTTTTACGCTTACATTTCCGGAGCCGCAACTTGCAATAGATGCAAACAGGAAAACGATACTGGATGATTTCACGCAGGTAATGCTGGAACGAGAGGCGCTTGTATTGGAATTACTGATGCAAGAGGGATATTTTAAAGGTGTATGAAGGTACAGCGGTATGGAGAAAACAGAAAATGTCGAATTAACGGTTTTATGTCTGATTCATGAAAACGATAACTATCTTTTACAGAACAGATTAAAAGATGATTGGAAAGGTTTAACATTACCCGGAGGACATATTGAAAAAAATGAATCTATAATAGATGCCGTCATTCGGGAAATGAAAGAGGAAACGGGACTTGATATTCAGAATCCGAGATTATGTGGAGTCAAGCAGTTTCCCATAGAGAATGGACGGTACATTGTATTTTTATTTCATACAGACGAATTTTCCGGAGAGTTAACATCATCAGAAGAGGGAGAAATGATCTGGGTAAAAGAGTCAGAACTGCCCAAAATGAATACCGTAAATGACTTATCTCCACTTCTCCGAGTGATGAAAGATGATAATTTAACGGAATTTCAATATGTTATTGAGAACGGAAAATGGAATGTGATTATAAAATGAAAGGAATCTTCTTATAGAAAAACAAATATTCATCCTTATTTGGTTTCAATCAAGTGTCATAAGTGGTAAAAAAGTTCGTCTTAGTGCAAATAAGACGAACTTTTTTTCATAATTTTATTTATTTTATACCTTTTACGATTATATTGCAAGCAAAATTTTACTTCGAGGATTATTTTGGTAATATTGTTGTTCGAATAAGCAATACTAATGGAAAGATAAAGCAAAATGCGGTCTTGCCAAGATTATATCGTCAGAATCGAGGGCAAGAATTACCTTTTTGATTTCCGGAAAGTGGATTATCCGGAATGCATTTCTATAATATATAATTTATCGTTAAAATAATTTCTTTTTTAAAAATATTGTTAGTCTTTATTATCTGGATATTCTGTTTTCACAATAAAATTCAAACTATATTTCATTAAAAAAATATCCAGTAAAATTCAAAAAGTTCGTCTTATTTGCACTAAGGCGAACGTTTCTAAACAATAAATATGCAAAATAATGCAAATTTATACATTTGTATCAATTAATGAAGCATATAGGTGAACTTGGCAGGATATGCGGCATGGCAATATATTGCTTCAGGAAAGGTAGAGAATGATAGATTACAAGCCTTTTTGGGAGACACTGCGGCAGTCGGGGGAGACGACCTATACCCTTGTCACCAGGCATCGGGTATCCGGCGCTACCATCGACAAGCTTCGGAACAACAAACCCGTGAACACCACCACCCTGGACGGACTGTGCGGTATTTTTGAGTGCGCCCTGCAGGATATTGTAAGGTATGTGCCGGATGAAAAAGGAAAGGGCGGGATAAGCGCCGGAGGCAGCGGGGAAGAATGATTTCCCTGGCTTCAATAGGCTTTTTGTATTTTCCGGGACACTGCCATTGAGGGGGCGGGACGGAAGCGGAAAACCGTCAGGCAGATGAATGGGAAAACGGGGAAATGAAAACAGAAACGAAGGGACGCAAAAGTGAACCGTTGAAAATGGGGAGTCAGGGTTAAAGAGACGGAAAAATAAATCATGGGGAATGACAAAACATAAGTAAACAGACGTAAAAACAAAATATCGGGAATGACAGCCGGGCAGGGAAACGGTTTCCTTGTGGGAGAACGGATAACAGATATCACAAAAAATAAATGACAAGCGGATGAGCAGAGGAATGGGAAACAGAATAGGGAAGAACAAAATTGAAAACAGAGTGGGAGGCAGGAGGACAGGCGGCCGGAAAAAACTGTATGCGGTTATTCTGGCAGGAATTTTGATGTGTACCATGGCGGCCTGCGGGAAGGAAGAAGGCCAGGAAGAGACCCTGGACACATCTTCGGCAGAGCAGACGGAAACGGCGGAGGCGACGGAAGTCCCGTCCACCCCGGAACCGGGGACGGCAGAAAGCAGCACGGAACCCTCCGTGGAAGAGGAAGAGCCGGACATCCTGGAGCAGCTGGGGGTAACGGTGCCGGAGAAGACCGTGGACTTCGGGGAACTGCAGGAAAAGACCAATAAGGACATTTACGCCTGGATTTACATCCCGGACACGAAGATCGACTACCCGGTGC
>CAJTLR010000069.1 GCA_910577185.1 uncultured Acetatifactor sp. | reverse complement strand
GGCAGTGCAAGCCACCGGCTAAGCCGGTGGTCTTGACTTATGCGCACGGGCGCATATGGAGAATTGCTGCGGACGCAGCATGCGCCCGGCGCTGGGAGCAGGGGAGAAGGTCATGCTCCTGCTGGATTGTACACGGGCGCATATGGGGAATTGTTGCTGACGCAACACGCGCCCTGCCCGATTGATTGTACAGCTCTACCCTCCGGGGCGTTTCAAATCCCATGCCCCGCCGCCTGCGGCCGGGTTATTGACTTCAAGCACTGCAATGGCCGGTTCAAAAAATATAATATAATTATCAACGGTGGCGCTTACGCCATATTTGCCTTTGTAGTAGGCGATGGCTTCTTGCAGAAATTCTTCTGGCACATCCAGATGTGCCGCCGATTCAGAAAGGCTGTGGCAATGGTGGCGATAGGCGTCGATGATACCGGTCAGTCCCACCAGCCGGTTATAGGAATGTATGCGGCCCAGGAGCTCCTGCTTTCTGTTGGAAGCAAAGGACTGGTCCGTGATGTCCCCGTTTCCCGTATAGTAGTGTCCCAGTTCCTCCGCCATAATGCATTTCTTTTCTTTTTCCGTCAGATCTTTTCTGATGGCAATGCGGTTTCCCTTAATCCGTCCATTGCTGATGGGAAGATCTTTTTCTTTTGTGATAAGGTTCTGGCTGTCTGCCTCCATCAGTAATTGTTCATATGTAATCATGATATCATCCCCTTTTATCCATAATAGCAGATTACGAGTCCCATAAAAGGAACTAAAAGTTCTCATCATCCATGATATCTTCTTCCAGCTGTTTCAATTCTTCCGGAGCATTTGCGTAGTCCTCGGCGTGGGCCGCATTCACATACAGGGGATCATCCTTCGCCATCATGGGGATTACCCTGGGTTTCGGTTCCCGGGCTGCCGTGGAACGTTCCCATTCTTTCAGAAGGGTAAAATCCACCATTTCCCTGCCGTGGGTGTCCAGGCCGCGGTATTTCTCAACCATGTCGCTTTCGCAGGGCTCCATGGAAGAAACCCCGAATAAATCCATGGGATTACTGCATTTGTAAATACGGCAAAGCGTCACAAATACATCGGCATTTGGCATGCTGGCTCCGTTCTCATAACCATACAATGTTTTGGAGGAAATGGTTATACCGTATTCTCTCAGGCCTGCGGTTACTTCCTCTGCGGACAGACCGGAGGTTTTTCTCAATTGTTTGATAAAATTTGCGATCACTGATTTTGCTGGCATATGACACCTCCGGCATTTATTTTTTATATCATAGCATCCTTTGTTTTGCTTGTAAATAAAAATCTTAGTAATTAAGAAAAAAATCAAATAATGCATTGACATTCCAAGAAACAAAGAATATAATGCGAGTAAAATCTTAGATACTAAGATGTGGAGGTAAAAAAGTGAGAGTAGCTAAGAAATTATCTGACCGTATGGGGAATCCAGAAAGAATTTTATCTGACTTTCCCGGAAAAAGCGGGTCTGGGATATGGAAGACAGGAGGTGAGGGGGGATGCCAAATAGGATTTTAAAGGAATCCATATGCCGCAGTGAAGAGGTTAATTCCCTGACCTGGTTTGAAGAAGTGCTGTTTTACAGACTTATTGTGGCATGTGATGATTACGGAAGGTTTGACGGCAGGGCGGCAGTGATAAAAGGTTACTGTTTCCCCCTGAAGGATGTAACAACAAAGGATATCGGGAGGGCTCTTGAGAGGCTGGCGGCGGCAGGACTGGTCCGGAAAGCGCGGAAACCGGAAGGCACCGGCAGGACTGGTCCGGAATTCCGGAACCGGGAAAACCGCTGGCACAGAATAAATCAGGCCATGGTGCCGTCCATGGGGAGAATGGGAGGAATGACATTGGATAAAACAATACTGCAGGAATATTTGGATGCCTGCGAGCTGGTAAAGGAAACGGAAAAGGATATCAGAAGACTGGAAGAGAAAAGGAAGACGGTGGTGCAGACAAAAGTGAAAGGTTCCATGAATGAGTTTCCCTATGTGGAACAGCATTTTAGTATTCAGGGAACAAGCTTTACGCCAAAAGACGACAGCAGGCTCAGACGCGAAGAGCGGCTTCTGGAGCTGCGCAGGGCCGGGGCAGAGGAGGTGAAGTTCCAGGTGGAAGAGTGGATGCTGTCCCTTTCCTCCAGGATGCAGCGGATTGTGAAGTACAGATATCTGGATGGATTGTCCTGGGTACAGACTGCCATGAAAATGGGAAGAAATGCCACGGCAGACAGCGTGAGAATGGAGCTGGAAAGATTTTTGAGAGAAAAGTGAATGTTTGTTCGAACGGTTCGTAATGTTCGATTCCAATGTGGTAATATGCTATCAGGTGAAGAAGGCAAAAGACATGAGGCAAAACTTCCTGAGCCAAATTCAAAAAAGGAGGTGCGGTTATGGAAAGGTGAGAAAAAGGAGTCAGCCAAAGGCGGTCTGATATGAAAGACGGAAGGGAGGTGCCATAAAGTGATCAGCAAAGTCCTGGAGGCAGTTGAAACAGCACTGAACACCGAATTCGGTGACGCTCACATGATTTATACGGAGGAAACGGGGCAGAAACCGGAAGGACCCTGTTTTTACATCCAGTGTCCGGAACATGGATGTGAACAGTTCAGGGGACGGAAGTATGTCAGCCGGAACCGGATCAGTGTCAGGTATGTTCCGGAATCGGCAGACACCCGGAACCGGGAGTGTTACGGGATACTGGAACGGCTGGAGGAATGCCTGGAATATCTTTGCATGGACAGTCCGGTGAGAGGAACCGGCATGAACGGCAGGATTGCCGACGGTGTCCTTCATTTTTCTGTGGATTATGACATCTTTTTCTACAGAACCGGTGAAGCGGTTCCGCTTATGGAACATGTTTCTTCCGAAGTGGATGTGAAAGGGTAGGTGATGAAGTGGCAGGAAAAGGACCGGAAAAAAACGGAAAGACCCCGGAAACGCCTGAAAGAGAAGAAAATAAGTTCTCAAAAGAACAGCTGGTTTTCTCCCTGCGGTTCCGGGACAGAAGGGATATTGTGGAAGCCCTTCTGGAAGAAGGCGGAATGTACACGGTAAAGGCCGTGGAAGAAAAGATTGAGAAATATATGAAAGGAAAGGTGAAATAAGAATGGCACTGGGTGGTGGAACTTTTGTGACACAGAATAAGGAATTGCCGGGGGCATACATCAACTTTGTCTCGGCAGCGGCGGCGAACGCATCTCTTTCGGAGCGGGGGATTGCGACCATGCCCCTGGAACTGGACTGGGGTGTGACAGGGGAGGTCTTTGAGGTGACAAACGGGGACTTCCAGAAGAGGAGCCTGGAGATTTTCGGGTATGAGTATACCCATGAAAAGATGAAGGGGCTCAGGGATCTGTTCCTCAACACACAGACCTTTTACGGTTACCGGCTCAACGGCAGCGGTACGAAGGCTGGAAATGACATGGCGGAGGCGCTCTGGCCCGGCGTGCGCGGCAATGACCTGAAAATCGTGGTTCAGGCAAATGCGGACAATGAGGGACTGTTTGATGTGAAAACCCTTCTGGGAACGGTGGTTGTGGATGAACAGAGCGTTGCGTCTGCGGAGGAGCTGGCGGCAAACCGGTATGTGAAGTGGAAATCAGGAATAACCCTTGCGGCAACGGCGGGAATTCCGCTGACCGGCGGGGAAAACGGCCAGGTGAACGGGGCGGACTATCAGTCCTATCTTGACAAAATAGAGGCGTACTCATTCCATACCATGGGTGCGGCCGTGGAGGACGACGCCACGAAAGCGCTTTTTGCCTCTTTTGTCCGGAGGATGCGGGACGAGATGGGAATGAAATTCCAGCTGGTTCTTTATGACTACGCAAAGGCTGACTATATGGGCGTGATCAGCGTGGACAATAAATGCCTGGACGAGGACTGGGGGAAGGCGGGACTTGTGTACTGGGTTACCGGTGCGTCAGCGGGCTGTGCCGTGAACCGGAGCAACCAGAACAGAAAATATGACGGCAGCTTTACCGTTGAGACACCGTACACGCAGAACCAGCTGCGGAATGCGTCCAGGGAGGGAAAATTTGTGTTCCACATGGTGGGCAGTGATGTCCGTGTGCTGGAGGACATAAATACCATGGTCACCACTTCCGATACCCAGGGGGATATTTTTAAGGACAACCAGACCATCCGGGTAATTGACCAGATCGGCAACGACATTGCGGTGCTTTTCAACACGAAATATCTGGGAGTGGTGCCCAACGACGCTGGGGGACGGGTTTCCTTATGGTCGGACATTGTGGCCCACCACAGGGAACTGGAGAAAATCCGGGCAATTGAGGATTTTTCTGACAGCGATGTGTCCGTAGGGCAGGGAAACACCAAAAAATCAGTGGTGGTTTCGGACGCAGTGACTGTTGTGAACGCCATGGGGAAACTGTATATGACAGTGACCGTGGCATAGCCGAAGCGGCAGGATGGGGAATCCCCTGCCGGCCGTAAAGGTGATTAACCATAAATGCATTGTGGCAGTAAAGCCGGATAAAAGGGGAAACCCCATGGGACATGGAAATGAAGACAGCGCAAAACACGCCCATGCCGGAACGAATAACGGCAGGCAGCAGTGAAAAGGAGGAAATATAGGATATGTATCAGATTATGGATGCAAAGGATGCCGTGTATGGCAGCCTTGCGGAGTGTTTTATCACCATTGGCGGCAGACGTTATAATTTTATGAGCATGACCGAATTTGAGAGCAAATGGGATGTGAATATCACGGAAGTGCCCATTCTGGGAAAAGTAGGAATGGGACATAAGGCGGCAGGCGGGAAGGGAACCTGGAGCGGGACGGCGCATTACAACCAGTCCGTATTCAGGGAAATGGCCGACCATTACCAGAAAACCGGGGAGATGCCTTATTTTGAGATCCAGGTAAGCAACGAGGATCCCACAAGTGCCGTGGGCAGACAGACAATCATCCACCGGGGATGTCTGTGCGAGACATTCACACTGGCAAAATTCAAGGCGGGGGAGGAACTGCTGGACGAGGAACTGTCAGGAACGTTTGAGGAATGGGATCTTCCGGAGAAATTCAACGAACTGAACGGAAGTGTAACCAACTAAAAGGAAAAGGGAAAAGGAGAAAGAAAAATGTCAAAATTCAGCAGATTTATGAAGTCAAATAAAACGGTAAGGGAAAACGGGTTCTATGCTCCCACAAAATCCCTCCGGGACGAAAACGGAAAGCCGCTGGAGTGGGAATTCCGGCATATTACATCCGGGGAAAACGAAGAGCTGCGGGACAGCTGCACCATTGACGTGCCGGTAACAGGGAAACCGAATATGTTCCGGCCCAAGATTCAGTCGGCAAAGTATATCAGGAAGATGATCGCGGCCTCTGTGGTGGTGCCCGATCTGTATGATGCACAGCTGCAGGATTCCTATGGGGTGAACCAGCCGGAAGATCTGCTGATTGCCATGGTGGACGAGCCGGGAGAGTACACCGGACTGGCGGCTTTTGTGCAGAAATTCCAGGGATTTGACGTGTCTTTCGGGGACAAGGTGGAAGAAGCAAAAAACTGATAGAGGAGGGCGACTGGGAGGCGAATTTTGCCTACTACGCCCTCCTGAAACTGCACATTCTGCCATCGGAATTTCTGGCGCTGAGTGAGCGGGAAAAGGCCTTTGTGGTGGCGGCAGTCAGGATAAAGATACAAAACGACAGGAAACGGGAAAAGGAAATGAAAAACAAGGCAAAAAAGGGAAGGAAAGGCAGGTGATGGAATGGAAGGCATAAAAGTGGACATCAGGCTGCAGGAAAATTTAACCATAGGGCTGCTGAAGGCCATAAGTGTGGTGAACACCGCCATGTCCGCCATGGAGCAGATGCATTCTGTGGTGGACGAACCGGCTGATACCACCGGGCTGCGGGAGATCCGGGGAGAATTGGTGGAGACTTCCCGCGCCGCCCGGGATCTGAATATGATCCTGGCGGCAATTGCCTCCAGGTCTTTGGAGACGGAGATTTCCGTTACGGTTCCCATGGAGACATCGCTCCCGGCTTTGCCCATGAAACAGCCGGAACCGGTGGAAGTGCCGGTGGTGTGGCAGCAGAATGATGTGGAAGTATTTACCGGCAGCGGCATGGAGCGCTTCCGGCAGGAAACGCAGAGCGCGGACGCCATGTTAAAGCGGCTGTGCAACACCCAGGATGCCATCGCAAAGCAGGCGTACAATGCCATGATATTTCCGCCGGAGGCTTTCCGGGATCTGAACAGCATGGCGGTCCGGGTAGATGATATCCGGGATCGCATACAGCAGATAGAAAACAATCCGATGAATATGGGAACACGGTCCGCGAATACGGAACTGGAACAATTGCGGGGAAGGCTGGCGCAGATGCTGCAGGGGCAGGAGAATCTGAACAGGGCTGTCGACAACATGGATGTTTCCGCAGCCGGTGAAGCCTACCGGGAACTGTCGCAGACAATAGGCAGCACAGAACAGCATTTACGTGACATTGCGGATGAACAGGGGCGGCTCAATCAGGTAATTGACCAGGGGAAAAATCAGGCCAGCGGATTTTTGCAGACTATCAGGGGGGCAATCGCCCCCTTTTTCACAACGGAGAATCTCATAAAGGGAATGAACCTGTCCGACCAGTTTGTGACCGCAACCGCCCGTCTGGACAGGATGAATGACGGAATGCAGACAACACAGGAACTGCAGGAGATGATTTTCCTTTGTGCAGAGCGCTCCAGGGGATCTTACCAGGCCACGGCTGACGCTGTTTCCAATTTGGGATCCATGGCCGGTGACGCGTTTGGCAGTTCCGCGGAAATCGTTGCTTTTACGGAGCAGGTAGGCAGGCAGTTCCGGATTGCCGGGATGGAGACATCGGACATCGACGCGGCCATGCTTCAGCTGACCGAGACCATGGGAGCAGGCGTGCTCCAGGGAGAGGCATACAACAGACTTCTGCAGCAGGCGCCGAATATTATCCAGGCAATTGCGGACTATATGGGAGTTCCGGTGGAACAGCTGGGGAACATGGCAGCAGAGGGACAGATCACTGCCGGCGTTTTGAAGTCTGCCATGTTTGCGGCGGCAGATGAAACCAACGCAAAGTTTGAAAATATGCCTAAGACCTTTGAGCAGATAGGGGCATCCATTGAGAATTATGCCCTGATGGCTTTCCGGCCGGTGCTGCAGAGTATGAACGAGCTGGGAAACAGCGAGTTTTTCCAGGGAATTGTAAGCGGTGTCATCGGGGGACTGTATGTCATGGCAGGGGTGGCCACAGATATTTTTAACCTGCTGGCCGGGGGCGCCCAGCTGATTGCGGACAACTGGTCGTGGCTGGGACCCATTATTTACGGGGTTGTGGGGGCGCTGGCGGCTTTCTGTTTTGCGCTGGGAATTTATAACTTAATCCAGACAATCAGCAATGGGATTAAAATGGCTGCAGCCTTTGCTTCCAGTGTCCATAAGGCGGCGCTGGCTCTGGAGAAAGAGGAAACTTTTAAGACCACGGCTGCGCAGTATGGGTTTAATAGCGCTCTTTTGGCATGTCCCATTACCTGGATTGTGATCGGGATTATTGCCCTGATAACTGCGATTTTGATTTTGGCGAATCATTTCTCAGGTGCGGGACATATTGCCCAAAGCGCATTCGGTGCAATTTGCGGAGGCATAAATGTAGTAATTGCGTTTTTCAAAAATTTGTTGATGACGGGTCAAAATGTGTTCAATGGTCTTTTAAATGCCGTGGTGGCGGTTGCAGCGAATATTAAAATAGCGTTTGAGAATAGCATATTTGCTGTCAAGGCAGGCTGGTATTCTCTGTTGTCGACAGTTCTCGGAGTGGTACAAAAAATATGTGAGGGTTTGAATCGACTGCCGTTTGTAGAAATTGATTATTCCGGTGTAGCGAGCATGGCATATGAATATGCGGTAAAAGCAGAAGAGGCTAGAGGGAATATACAGGAATTTATCAGTATTTCAGATGCATTTGATAAAGGAATGTCAACAAATGATGTATTTCAGGATGGCTGGGTTATGGATGCATACCGGGCTGGCGCTTCCTGGGGTGACGGCGTGGCGGATAAAGTAAGTGATTTCTTTCCGGATATGTCTGACTATGATATCCCATCTCCGGAAGACTATACAGCTTCGGAAGATTACATGCCCCCGGAAGATTACACAATTCCGGAGAATTACGGACCGGGCGGGGTTCCGGAGGGAATCGGCAGCGGAGTTGACGAGATAGCCGGGAACACAGGAGCCATGGCAGAATCCATGGATGTGGCGGGAGAGGAACTGAAATATCTTCGCGACCTTGCGGAACAGGAGGCTGTGAACCGGTTTACCACCGCGGAAATCAACATTGAGCAGACAAATTACAATACAGTGAAGAACGGTATGGATCTGGATGGCGTGGTGTCCGGTCTGACGGATGCCGTAAACGAGGCAGTTGAAATTACAACGGAGGGGGTGCATGAGTGATGGCAGGTGCGGGATATGATTTTTACCTTGGAAAATGCAGGCTGCCCGTAGCGCCCGGGAAATTGCAGACAAAAATTAACGGGGCCAATAAAACCCTGAGCCTGATCAATGAAGGCGAGGTCAATATACTGAAAAATGCAGGGCTCACAGACATTGATTTAGAGTGTATGGTGCCGCAGCAGAAGTATCCCTTTGCGGTTTACCAGTCAGGATTCCGCGGTGCGGATTATTTTCTCGGGTATGTGGAGTCCCTGAAGACGGGAAAGAAGCCTTTTCAGTTTATTGTGTGCAGAATGGCTCCCGGGGGAAAGAGACTGTTTGACACAAATATCAGGGTATCCCTGGAGGACTACCAGATAACGGAAGAAATAGAAAACGGCCTTGACCTGGTGCTGAAGATCAAGCTGAAACAGTGGAGGGATTACGGAACGAAAACGGTCAGTGTCAGTACCTCCCTGGAAGCGTCCAGGCCCAGGGCCAGTGTAGAGCCGCAGCGGGAGAATATCTCCTGCCCGGCTCCGTCAACGGAACAGAAATATACTGTTGTAAAGGGGGACTGTCTCTGGAACATAGCAAAGAAATTTTACGGAAACGGTTCAAAGTATTCCGTTATTTACAATGCTAACAGAAGTGTGGTGGGCGGGAATCCGAACCTGATCTATCCGGGGCAGGTACTGACCATACCGGCAGTTTAAAGGGGGCGGAGATGATTGAACTTTTAGTGGGTAACGAGTCAGGGACAAAATTATATATTCCGGCGGTGGAGGAGGGGATTGAGTGGACTACAAAACGGAAAAGCTCACCCGGGAAACTGACCTTTAAAGTGCTGGGAGATGACCTGGCTGATTTTTCGGAGGGCAGCGCGGTGCGGATGAAAGAAAACGGGGAAGAGATATTTTTCGGATTTGTGTTTAGTCAGCAGCGGGCGAAAGACCAGATTATATCGGTTACTGCCTATGACCAGCTGCGTTACCTGAAAAATAAGGATACCATGGTTTATGAAAACAAGACGGCAGACCAGCTTCTTCGCATGATTGCCGCCGATTATGCCCTGAATGTGGGCACTTTGGAAAATACCGGATATGTCATTGAGTCCAGGGTGGAAGAAAACACCTCTCTCTTTGAGATGGTGGAGAATGCGCTTGACCTGACGCTCACCAATACCGGGGAGATGTTTGTGCTGTATGATGATTTTGGAAAGCTGACGCTGAAACATTTGTCTTCCATGTCTGTGGGACAGCCGGGGGCTTACCTGATGCTGGACGAGGAAACCGGCGAAAATTTTGAGTACACTTCATCCATTGATGATAACACTTACAACAAGATCAAGCTGACCTATGACAATGAGGAAAGCGGTTTCCGGGAAGTTTACATCGGGCAGGATTCCGGCAATATAAATAAGTGGGGCATTTTACAATATTTTGATACCCTGAAAAAAGGGGAAAACGGTCAGGCGAAAGTGGATGCCCTTCTGAAGCTGTACAATAAGAAAACACGCAGCCTGAAACTTTCCAATGCATTAGGTGATAACCGGGTGCGGGCGGGAAGCATGGTTGTGGTGAATCTGGATCTGGGGGATATGAAATTAAAAAATTTTATGCTTGTGGAAAGCTGCAGGCATATCTATCAGGAAAATGAACACCGGATGGATCTGACACTCAGGGGAGGTGAGTTTATTGGCTGATGCAAATGACTTTGTGCATGCGGTGAAAAGGGCAGCCCTGGACGCGCAGGAGTCGACAAAGCCCGTGAATGTGTATTTCGGGGAAGTGGTTTCCAAATCACCCCTGAAAATAAATGTGGAACAAAAGATGATTCTGGGTGAAAACCAGCTTGTGCTGGCAAGGAATGTAACGGATTACATGACAACCGTAACCGTACAGTGGGAGACGGATAAGGGTGTCCTTATGCCGGAAGGGACGACGGATGCGGAGCCCCTGCATAACCACGGTGTCGTGGGAGTGAAAAATTTCAGGATGCACAATGGGCTGGAAACAGGGGACCAGGTCATCCTGATCAGGCAGCAGGAGGGCCAGAAGTTCATTGTACTGGACCGGATAGGGGGTAAGGAATGATTCCTGCAACAACGGGATTTCTTGACCGGGATTTTGAGATCGTGAAACAGCCGGGCTTTACTTACCGGATGTGCATGGAAGAGGGAACTGTGAGGGGATACACGGATGGCCTGGAAGCGGTCAGACAGGCGGTATACAAGATTCTTATGACGGAACGTTACCAGTATATCATGTATTCCTGGAATTACGGCACCGAACTCCGGGACTTGTTCGGGGAGCCCGTGACTTATGTGTGCCCGGAACTGAAGCGCCGTATCACGGAAGCGCTTCTCCAGGATGACAGAATCCTGGAAGTCGGTGATTTTGAGTTTGACTTTCCGCGGAAAGGTGTTGTGCATGTGTCTTTCAGGGTGCATTCCGTTTACGGGGACCTGGATGCGGGGAGGGAGGTGAATTTTTAATGTATGAGGATATCACTTATGAAGTGATCCGTGACAGAATGCTTGCCCGCGTCCCGGACAAATTTGACAAGAGGGAGGGCGCGGTAATATGGGACACCCATTCGCCCACGGCCATAGAACTGCAGATACTGTATATCGAGCTGGATCATATTCTGAAAGAAGCCTATGGGGACACTGCATCAAGGGAATTCCTGGTGCTGCGGTGCAGGGAACGGGGAATTGCACCCTACCCGGCTACAAACGCCGTGCTGAAGGGCGTGTTCAGGCCGGATACGGTTGAGGTGTCCGGGCAGAGGTTTAATATCGGGGAAATCAATTATACTGTGACGGAAAAAACGGCGCCCGGCGAGTACCGGGTTATATGCGAGACGGCCGGCAGTGCAGGAAACCGGTACCTGGGAACCATGATTCCCATGGAGTACATCAGGGGGCTGCAGACTGCGGAGCTGACGGAAGTCCTGATACCGGGTGAGGACGAAGAGGACACGGAGGAACTGCGGCAGAGGTATTTTGACTCTTTTGATAAAAATGCTTTCGGGGGAAATGTCCGTGATTATACCGAAAAAACCAATGCCATTCCGGGAGTGGGAGACACAAAAGTAACCAGGGACTGGAACAGTGACATTTCCCCGGCATCCATGGTGCCCGGGGAGGGTGTGAAGACCTGGTATGACGGGATCAGGGGGACGCTTGACGCCGAGACGGGAGCATGGCTGGACGCCGTTTACCGTGCCGCGGCAGAAAAGAAACTGACGGTAGGGGGAACGGTACTGCTGACGATTATAAGTTCGGAGTTTGGGCCTGTTTCCGGGGAACTTGTCCGGACAGTGCAGGAGGCCGTTGACCCGGAACGCTGTGCGGGGGAAGGATACGGGCTGGCACCCATAGGACATGTGGTGACAGTGCGGGGGGCGGTTCCCGTCCCGGTGGATGTGCGCACGGTCCTGACCTTTGATGAAGGATATGGCTGGGACAGGCTGCGCAGTTCGCTTGAAGACGCCGTGTCGGCGTATCTGCTTGCATTGAGAAAGGAATGGGCGGATTCTGCGCATCTGGTTGTGAGGATCAGCCAGATGGAAACCCGTCTTCTGGGTGTTCCGGGTGTGGTGGACATTCAGGATACACGGATCAACGGTTCCGGCAGCAACCTGATTCTGGGACAGTATGAAATTCCGGTGTTCGGGAGCGTAAGCGGAGGTACGGATGTATGATAAGGGAAACGGATCTGGTTTCCTACCTGCCGCCTTTTCTGGCGGAGTACAGGGAAATAAATGAGGCACTGTCTGCAGAAGATCCGGAGTTTGGACTTGTGTGGAAAGCTGCGGACAAGGCGCTGAAAAATGAATTTATCGCAACTGCGGATGAGTACGGAATTTCTCGTTTTGAAAAGATGCTGGGGATTTTTCCGATGCCGGGTGAAAGTACGGAAACCAGGAGGCAGAGAGTACAGCTGAAGTGGCTGGCCATGCTGCCCTACACCTTGCCCAGGCTGCGGGAAACCCTGGAGGCCGTACTTGGGCCGGGCGGGTTCCTGCTGGAC
This sequence comes from uncultured Acetatifactor sp., assembly GCA_910577185.1. Taxonomy (GTDB): domain Bacteria; phylum Bacillota; class Clostridia; order Lachnospirales; family Lachnospiraceae; genus Acetatifactor. The sequence continues at coordinate 7,397 of CAJTLR010000069.1, read as the reverse complement.
TCTCCCGGGGCAGAGACATATTGTATGAGGCTGGTGCTTCTGAACCAGGCAGATGAAATATATTTTTCCGTTGCGGAAATGCTCCGGGAATGGGTTCCGGCAAACATAGTATACGATTTGGAAAGCAGGGGAACCGGGAAGCGGAATGCAGGTGTGTATGCAGGGGCGGCACGTGCGGAATACATTGCAGTACTGGCAGAACCGGTGGAAGAAAATGTCAGGTTCAGCACCAGTGCGGAACTTGTGGCAGATACAGCAATTTATAAATATTATAGGGCCGGTTACCGGCCAAAGGAGGAGTCATGATAGGGACAGTGATTACAACAAAAGGAAGGGCACTTATTGCTAAAATGATGGCGACGGAGACGGCGATTGCGTTCACACGGGCTGCCGTGGGGACCGGAAGCGTGCCGGCAGGGTATGACCCGGCCGGCCTGGCAGGCCTGAACCAATACAGAATGGATGGGAAAATCACGGCCGTGTCATCCGGGAATGAGACGGCGTACATTACTTTCCAGATTGCCAGCCGGGATGTGGAAGCCGGGTTTGTGGTGACGGAGGCGGGACTGTTTGCATCGGATCCGGATGAAGGGGAAATCTTGTATGCATATCTGGATATGTCGGATGACCCCCAGTACATTTATAAAAACGGCGGGGAAGTAAACAAAGTTGCGGAGATTACGCTGGGTGTCATTGTGGGGCAGATAGAAAAGATTACTGCCGTCATTGCCCCGGACGGGCTGGTGACAAGGGAACAGCTTGAGCAGGCGCTGGATGGAAAGGTCAGCAAGGAAGAGGATAAAGGACTTTCCTCAAATGACTTTACGGATGCATACAGAGATAAGCTCCAGGGGATAGAAGAGGGCGCGAATAACTATGTGCATCCAGCCACGCATGCCGCAGGAATGATTGTACAGGACGCATCCCGCCGTTTTGTGTCGGATGCCGAAAAAGCGGCATGGAACGGAATTTACCAGCAGTCCGCGGGGTATACCGACCAACGTATTGCCGGACTGATCAATGGTGCACCGGCCACGCTGGATACCCTTGGAGAGATCGCGAAGGCAATGCAGGACAACGAAAATGTGGTGGAGGCGCTTGATGCGGCGGTGGGGAAAAAGGCAAACGCCGCAGAGCTTGACAGTCATGTGGGAAACACCACAAAACATATCACTGCGCAGGAACGGACGGCGTGGAACGGGAAGCTGAATCCCGGCGGAAACGGAAGTGACCTGACCGTTAATTTCAGCCAGGCAGCCACGAGGGCAAATATTGGTACCGGGGAAAGCCTGAAGACTGTTGCAGGAAAAATCATGAAGTGGTTTGCTGACCTTGCGAACGGAGCAGCCAGCTCCCTTCTTGGGGCAAACCTGACGGCGAACCGTGCGCTTGTGGCAAATGGCAGCGGGAAGGTTGCGGTATCTGAAATTACGGCGACAGAACTGGGGTATCTGGATAATGCAAAAAGTAATATACAAGGGCAGATTGATGTACTAAACACGGGTTTAACAAATGTCGAGGGCCGAATACCGTCAGGTTATGCTGTGAACGGTGAAATAACATACCAGTACAATGCCATATCAGCCATGGTCTACATTGATGGCTTAAAAAATATGGTACAAGGAGAGTATATAACAATCGGAACTTTACCAGAAGCTGCACGGCCGCAAGGTAACAGAACATATAATATCACGGACAGTCTGGGGGCTTTTGTGCGTATTGTTATCCAAAAAAGCGGCAAGATTATCTGTATGACCTATAACGCCAAAAGTGTTGAAAACATTGTCGAGTCACTGGTATATACTAAGTGATTAAATAAGACGTTCTTATTTTAAAAATAAAAAGTATATGTCAAGGTTAGCCAAATCCACACTGGTGTAATTACGAGCAACAACGGTACCAGCTTCATCAACATACACACGGACGTGGATATTATTGGTACTAATTTCTTGGTACCGGACGCCGGTTGGGCGTGCATCAGCAGGAATAGTGCCAAGTATTGCTTCTTTTCCAGTATCAATACCTTTAAGTCCTCTTACACTTATGGCAGTTAATATATTATTGTATGAGCAATTAAACAAGCCGCTTAATACATAATTACTTGTAATATTTACAGACTTTTTAGTTAAACCCGTGTTTAGTTAATTTTGGACATGGGAAATACGGTGATTGCAATCCCGGGCATGATGTGATATGATTTTTCCACGGGAAACCATAGAGCCAAAGGCGGCTTTACCCTCCATTTCGGAGGGGCTAACCCCTCCGGACGAAAGAAAGGAGGGTGATGCCAATGATTACATATTCTGATCTGATTCAGACAGGTATCTTCATTGTAGCCCTGATAGGGTTGTGCTATACAATCTTTCGGGGCAGAAAATAGCCGCCACTACTGCGAATAGTGACGGCTGGCCGCTTATAGCGGAAAAGTAGACATTATTTGGGGGTAGAGCCGCTTCTATGGCTTTCCCCTTTTTTATGGTAACATATCACCAGCAGGTTTGCAAGAAAAACTTTGGAGGTATGGTATGGATATCAGGACACAGATCATCCAGCGTGTGCTGGATGCCATTCGGGGACGGGTGGGTGCCGAGGCTGCCGACCTGGTGCAGGACGTGCTTGTGATGCAGCTTAACGGCTACGAGGTTACGGAACGCTGCACGGAGGTGGCCGTGAGGGATGACAGCGCGGAAGGGCTGCTGAAAAAGTTCCTGGCCACAAAGCGGGTGGAAGGATTTGCGGATTCCACCCTCCGGAGGTATAGGGAGATCAACATGGCGCTGATCGGCTATCTGGGGAAGCCGCTGGAGGAGATAACCACCTATGACATAAGGTTTTATCTGTCAGTCCGGCGCCAGATCGGAAATGTAAGCAACCGGACACTGGACGGGATGCGCAGGTGTTATTCCAGTTTTTTCAAATGGCTTGCGGCAGAAAAGATGATACCGCACAATCCCTGTGTGGCGCTGGCCCAGATAAAAAGCAGGAAGACGGTGAAGAAACCGTTTTCCGCGGCGGAAATGGAAAAAATCAGGAAGGCGTGCGGGAATGCCAGAAACCTTGCCCTGGTGGATTTTCTGTATGCAACCGGGTGCAGGGTGTCGGAGGTGGCAGGGCTTGACATAGCGGATGTGGATTTTGAACGAATGGAGTGCATTGTACTGGGGAAGGGAAATAAGGAACGCAAGGTATACCTGTCAGAAGTAGCGGCCATGCACCTGCAGGAGTACCTGGACAGCCGGAAGGATTCTTGCGGGGCATTGTTCGCAGGCAGGGGGAAACGCCTGGGAAAGAACGGGATAGAGGCAGTGGTGAAGAAACTTGGAAAAAGGGCAGGGGTAAACAATGCCCACCCGCACCGGTACCGCCGGACCCTGGCCACGAACCTGCTTGACCGTGGAATGAACATTCAGGACGTGGCGGCAATCCTGGGACATGCGGATTTAAAGACAACGCAGATATACTGTTACATCAGTCAGGCAAATGTCAGGACGGCATACTGCAAATACGCGGTATAAGTTATAAATATAGGATGTAGTCTGACTCCGGGGAGGCTCCGGAGTTTTTTGCGTGTGTTTTTTAGGCGTGGCTGTACCGGCGCAACTGCCGGGGATCACCTTTGAGGGCAGGCAAAATGTACTAAACACGGGTTTGACAAAAATCTTTTTCAGAAGACTTAGGACAACCGTAACTAATGGGGCGATGACAGCTAAAGATGACCGCATTACTGGTAATATGTATGTTTTTGTACAACAAGAATACACTGGTAAAAATGCAGATCCTTATTTGTTTATATCCCAAGCCGTTTCCGGGGCTGTAAACATATATGTACGTGATGTCGAGGGCAATATACCACCTGAAGGATTAGAATTACATTTGGAACTGCTTTTTTATAACTCAGTGGTTTGATACAATTTAGGCTTCAATGTCTGTCAAATCCATGTGGAATTTTCTATCGTAAAAACAGCAGTGCGCAACGGATGTCTGCCAGATCGCCAGATGTATTCGTCAAATATGATTCTTTAGGCTTTGGGACTGTTTGGGGACAGCCCGGACTTTCCCCGCTGCAAACACCTATTACACAATTAGCACAGTCACCCTGCCGCCTGGCAGATATCTGGTTCTGGGGTCATCCCAGGTGAGTGAAAGCAGTGATCTGATATACGTGTTGGCCATTGGCAACCAGAGCACACGTTTTTCCGGTCTGCATGGCGGCGGGGCAAACGTGTTTTATGTGTGTAAATCAGACAAACAGTTCACCGTTGAACTGAAAATGGCCGTTGGCGGGGCATCAGGAAATGTAAAAAACAGTTTTACATACCTTTATGCGGTAAAGATATCCAACGATATTTCATAAATCACGACTCACCCAGGTAATCATCCATCTGATTTTTTCCAAAGTTTCCATATCCATAGATACGGCTTTGGGAGCAAAATATGTTATGACCAGATCTTTTGTGGGATTGATGTATGCCGGAGTCATCTGAAGGCCTTTTAAATCAGTAATGCTTGCAGTATGTGGTCTGATTGAAATTATATATCGTGCATCCGGAATGTTGATTGACAGTGTTATAAGTCCGCTTTCACCAGCTGCCAGTGCATTGGGAAATCCGGATGAAGCAGTAGCAGCCTGCCTGATTAAGTTAGTCAAACCCGTGTTTAGTTAAAAATGGACATATAAATGCATGATTGATGGATTTTATTATTTATTCAAATATTAATATACTTAATATAGTTAAACAAGGAAAAAGTTTATGCAGATAATCAGGGATGTATCTTAAAAGACAATGATAATCAAACAATAAAAATGACGAAGAAAGGAATGAATTTATGAAAGAAAAACTTTGTGTATTACTGGGGTTGATGGGTAGTTGGGTGATTTCTCTTTTTGGCGGCTGGGATGCCGCCCTTTTTACTCTGGTGATTTTTATGGGAATTGACTATGTGACAGGATTAATTGTTGCAGGAGTATTTCATACCAGCAAAAAAACGGAAAACGGCACCCTGGAAAGTCATATCGGCTGGAAAGGGCTGTGTAAAAAAGGCATGACCCTGCTTGTTGTCTTGGTGGCTTGCCGTCTTGATCTGATGATGGGGTCTGGTTTCATCAGGGATGCGGTTATAATTGCTTTTGTAGCAAACGAGACAATTTCCATTATTGAGAATGCCGGCCTTATGGGAATTCCGGTTCCGGCGGTCATTGCAAAGGCTGTTGAAGTGTTGAAAAAGAAAAATAAAAGCGGGGAGGGACAGAATGGATAAAAAGGTGTTGTATGAAGGACCTGACATATCATACCATAACGGTATTGTGGATATCAAGAGAATCCGGGATGTGGGATGCAGATGCATAGGCCTGCGGGCAGGATATGGAAAGAATAATGTAGACCAGAAATACATGTCCAATGCCCTGGCCTGCTATAACCTGGATGTGGATGTGATGCTGTACTGGTTTTCTTATGCGTATACTGCTGCCATGGCAGCGGGGGAGGCAGAGTATACCGTGGCCTGGGCGGGAAAGTACTGGAAGAGCTGCCCGATAGCTTATGACTTTGAGTATGATTCCGTCAATTATGCCAGAAAGAAAGGTGTGACTGTCTCAAAAGCACTGGCGACAGATATGGCAGTCGCATTTCTGCGGCAGGTGAAGGATGCCGGTTATATCCCGGTGATGTATACGAACCGGGATTATTTGCAGAATTATTTTGACATGGAACGGATTACGGCTGCACTCGGGACTGTGTATGTCTGGTATGCGAGATACATTTCTGCACTTCCGGACAGTGAGGCCGGTATTCCTGATATCTGGCAGTATACATGCGAGGGGAAGCTGCCCGGTGCAGGCAAAAATGTGGACATGAATAAATATTATGTGGATTTGTGCGGAAAAACAGTTAAAAATAGTCGGAAAGATGAGAAAAACATTAATGTTCTGAATTTTCAGAAAGCGGCAAATGAGGACGGGTATAAGGATTCTGAGGGAAAACTGCTTGTGGAGGATGGTATTGATGGACCGAAAACCCGGTTTATCCGGAGGCAGGTTGTTCTTAAGGCAAAGCAGCTTCAGGGGAGATTTGTGGTTGGCTCTTCTGGATATTTGGTGGAATGGTGGCAGCGCAGATGTAACGAAATTCTGGGACATGGACAGGTAACGGACGGGCTGTATGGAAATGTTTCCAGAAATGAGACTTTTGCCCTGCAGCAGAAACTTGCCCTGGAGACAGATGGAATCGCAGGATATAACAGTATTCAGGCAGTGTTTTACAGTTAGGAAAAATAATGTTTTTTTACATAATTTTTTGACGTTAAAATATATGCTGCGAAAATAATCATGTCGTAACGGCAGGAGACCAGTGGGTGTATCCATGGATTGTCCGGTAAAATGCGGGGACTGAGGCCTTGGGGCAAAAGATTTCCTGGTTACCGGCTGCCAGGAGGGGAACAGAAGCCACAAGTACCGTCTATCGGAGGCTGCCGGCATTTTGACAGACTACAGCCTGATTCGTTATATTCGGAAAACAAAAAAGTGGCCCCGGCCGCAGGATCTTGCGGCCACAGCCACATGGTAAAGAAATAGGAAAAACATACCGGCCGGTTATCGGAAGCATACATTATCTGTAGATGCCACGGGCCGGAATCATGATACATCAGTGCTGGAGGGCCATGTAGGAATTGTGATATTCCTCGCGGTAGGTTACATCTTCATCAAACCAGTCCGGAGGAATGAAGGCTTCTGCGGCTTCCCGGCTGCCAAATTCCACTTCTGCCATGGTGAGTGGTGCGAAAGGCGGATCAAAAATGTCCAGCTCAATGGTAAGCGAATAATCCGAAGGCGGTGCAGGAAGCTTATCGCTCTTTTGGAAAGACGGATGGGGCAGCGGGATCAGATAACGTTTTTTGGATATAATCCTGCCGTCAGCTTTCTCGCGCAGATGATAATAAGCTTCGCGGTTCAGGGGCAGATTGGACTCCTCACGGGCCATCATGCCGCTTCCCTTGTAAGTCAGATAAAAATCATCATCTTCTTTGCGGACACGTATCACCGGTGTTTCGTTCAGGTAGGCCTGCTCAATGTGATGAAAAGGATAGCTTTCCAGATCGGCGGGCAATTCTTTTATTGTAAATTTACGTTCTATTTCCATAGCAGATTTTCTCCTGTCATATATTAGTCCATTCGGCTTTTTCATGCCACGATTATGGACTTATGATACCCATAATTCCAGGTCGGACATGTATTTATGGCCATTGGGGTTTTATCCCTTCTTGAATAAGAGCATGATACCATAATATAGTGCGCCCTGCACACCTGGAATCAAGAGTTGCCACAATGCCCTTCTGTGTGAACATGATACCATGATTACAAACCAATCATGGTATTCATGGCCATTCGGCCTCTTCCTTTC
>CAJTLR010000068.1 GCA_910577185.1 uncultured Acetatifactor sp. | reverse complement strand
AAAGAAAAACCAATTCCTACACATAATAAAATTAAAAGTATCGTAGTAATAACGGTCTTCTTTTTTCCACCATTTCAGTATTCTGTCTGTTTTCATTCCTGCTCCCTGCCCGTAAATTCTGCATCCTCCGGCATTCCGGAAACGCCCGCAAAGACCGTACCATCCTGTTTCCGCAAAAAAGCACTGCCCCGGCGCCGCAAAACGCCCGCCATCATTCCCCCACGGCCGCCATCCAGATAATATCCCTGTACTCGCCGCCGATACGCACATCATCCTTCAGGCAGGCTTCCTTTACAAAACCGGCCTTTTCATAGCTGCGTATGGCCTGCAGGTTCTCCGAAAGCGCACGCAGATAAACTCTGTGCAGTTTTTCCTCCTCAAAGCAGTAGCGCAGCATCAGCTTCGCCGCCGCCGTTCCGATTCCCCTGCCCCTGGCCCGGGAATCCCCGATAAAGATTCCATACTCTGCTTTATTATTTTCCCTGTCAATGTCCCGGATATACACGCTTCCCAGCGGTATGTCCGAAGCGCAGTCGCACAGAATCATCTGCACTGCCCGGCCGGTGTCAATCATGGTCCTGATCCAGTTTTCGTGGCCTTCCCTGGTAAACGGCTTCTGGTAGATAAAATGTTTCCGCACATCTTCCCGGTTCCGCCAGTCAATGATCAGGTCCGTGTCATCCTTTGTCATCAGGCGCAGATAAATTCCCGCCTTTTCGTCCCTATACTGGTTCATGCCTTTTTCCCTTCCCCTGAAACCCTCACACAAACCGGTTGCACAGGTCAATCACCCTGGCAATCTCATCTTCCCGCATCTGCGGGAACAGCGGCAGGGTCACACAGTGCGCTGCCAGATGCTCCGCATTGGGACAGTCGTTTACGCTGTATCCCAGATGGGCATAGGCCTTCTGCAGATGGCAGGGAACGGGATAATGCAGATTACATTCCACATTTTCGTCGGCCATGTATTTTACAAATCTGTCCCTCTCCTCTATCTGTACCACAAACAGATGAAATACCGGTTCCGTGTTCTCCGGATGTGCCTGCATGGTGATCAGCGGGTTTGTGATCTCCCGCAGATAGCGCCTTCCGATCTCCTGCCGCCTTTCCGTCCATTGGGGAAGATATTTCAGGCTGACGGAAAGCACCGCCCCCTGCAGTCCTTCCAGCCGGTAGTTGTAACCGATCTCGTCATGGTAATAACGCACATCACAGCCCTGGTTTTTCAGTCTTGTCATATGCCTGTAATACCTCTCATTCCTGCAGGTGATGCTGCCGCCCTCCCCGAAGGCATATAAATTCTTGCCGGGATAGAAGCTGAAGCACCCCAGCTCTCCCAGGCTGCCCACATTCCTGCCCTCAAATCTGGCCCCGTGGGCCTGGGCGCAGTCCTCCACCACAAAAAGCCCGTGCCTGCGCGCGATTTTCTCCACTGCCCCGAAATCAAAGGGCTGCCCGTAGAGATGCACTCCCAGAATCCCTTTTGTCCGGGGCGTGATCCTGGCCTCCGCAGCCGCCGGGTCCAGTTCCCAGGTGTCAGGGGTGCAGTCTGCAAACACCGGTGTGGCCCCCGTATAGCTCACACCCCACGCCGTGGCAATATAAGTATTTGCCGGCACAATGACCTCATCCCCGGGCCCCACTCCCAGGGCCAGCATGGCAAGATGCAGCGCCGAAGTCCCGTTGTTGACGCCGCAGGCATAGGGAACCCCCACATATGCCGCAAACTCCCGGTCAAAGGCATCCGCGTATTTTCCCCCGGAAAAGGCGGTTTCCCTGCACACCTTTTCGATTGCTTCCCGATATTCCTCCTGATGCGCCGCATAATCCCTGGTCAGGTCAATTCGCTTTATGGGCTCGCTCATACTTGGCCTCCTGTCTCCTTCTCTCCACATCTCTATTTTTTCCGTTCTCTTTTACATCCCTGTTTCGTTTCTATTTTCCCGCGTTTGTGTCGTTTTCCCGTCTTAACGCACTCTTTTTCCCGGTCTCTTTTTATGTCCCTGTCCTGTTTTTCTTCCTGCGTTTCCGTCGTTTCGCGCTTTTTCCACCCATATTCCGATCATGGTTCTCCCCCGCGCTCTTTTTCCCGGTATCCCGTTTCCTTTACACATTCCTCCTTATGTAAAATTCCCAGAACAGCCGCACAATCTGCACCAGATAATTACATATGGTTTTAAATATCTTGACAGTAGTGTCATAATCCTCCTGCCATTCCACCGGGTAATCCAGCACATGAATGCCTCTCTTTTCTGCCCGCAGCAGAAATTCAATCATGTAAAACCAGCCATTGTCCTGGCTGCAGCCCCGGACCAGATCCAGCGCGGTCTCTCTCCGCACAAAGGTAAAACCGCAGATGGCATCCGTGGACTTCATCCCCAGGAAAACCTTCAGCAAAATCAGAAGCCCCTGTGAGGTAATCTTACGGTACCATTTCCTGCCCTGGGTATCGGATTTTTCCGCAAAGCGGCTGCCATTGAGATACGCCACCTCCGGCCTTGTCCGGAAAATGTGAATGGCCTCTCCCAGATGCCGGATATTGGTGGAAAGGTCAATATCCATATAGCCCACAATTTCGCCCCGGCTTATCTCCACACCCCTGCGGAAGGCGGCTCCCACCCCCCGGACAGAGATTCTTTCATACTTTACCGTCTCATATTTCCCACAGAGCCCGGCGGCAATCTCCGGGGTCTCATCCTGGGAACCATTGTCCACAATAATAATCTCATAGTCCGAAAAACCGATATCCTTCAGATATTCCACCGTCCGGCTGACACCCTTTTCCAGCCGCAGGCGTTCATTTAACACAGGAAAAATAATCGTCAGCATCATTGTGTCAGCTTCTCCACTCCTTCTATCACATATCTCTGCCGTTTAAAACCCATATTCAGAATCACGGACAGATACTTCAGAATCATTGTCAGCATCACGGATATCATGAAAAAACCGAAGGACATCAGCGACATAATGGACAGCCAGCCCTCCACCGGACGCACCTTGCTGAAAATGGAATAGACCAGATATCCGAACATGATCAAAAGCGCGCCAAACAGCACCACACTCACCATCATGGACAATTTTTCAAGAACATTGGTGAAAATGATAATGGTATCCGCCGCCAGCATATTCCGGTTGCCCCGCTCTTCCCTGCCCTGATGCCTTCTGCCCAGTTCCTTATTGTCATAACAGATGGTATCCGTCTTCAGCCCGCAGTTCATGTATATGGCCTTCCGGTAAGGAATGTACGTATTCATCTGGTTGACCCGGTTGATGGCACGCCTGGATACCACCCGGAACCGTTCCTGGCGGATTTTCCCCTTAAAGCGGCTGCCCCAGTTATAGACCATGTAGAATAACCTGGACGTCAGCCTCACCCCGAATCTGGGGGCCGCTGCCACCACATCATACCCCTCCAGCGCCCTGCGGTAGATCTCCATGATCAGGGAAGGCTCAAAATCCGGCTTGCACCTGTCAAACTCAAACAGGAAATCTCCCACCGCCAGGTCGCTGCCGGCGTTCATGGCGCTTTCCACCCCCTGGTAATAGCTTAAATTGATCAGGCTGACCACCGGCTTATCCGCCTCGTCCGCCAGGAAAGCCTTCACCTGCTCCACCGTGTCATCCATACAGCCGTCATTGACACAGATAATTTCATATTTTTCAAAATTCTCCCGCATGACGCCGCAGATCATCTGCAGAAACTCCTTCACGGAGCTGCCCTCGTCATGCAGGTAAACCACACAGGATACAAAATTTTTTTCTTTGTTCTGCTGCATTTTTCCCCCGGTTCCAGATCTTTTCCCTACTCCAGATAGGGATCCAGATCATATACTGTATTGATTTTGCCAGACAGCACACTCAGGAAAACCGGCTTCTGGGTTGCATACCGGATCACGGTGGGTCTGGAATCATCTATCTCGGAAGCCTTCAGAATCGGCTTCATGGAAAATAACGACTGTTCATACCGAAACTGGTATTCGTCACGGACATACTTTCCGGCCAGTGCGGACATATATTCCCATGCGCTTTCCGGCTTGTCCGCACAAGTGTTGCAATTGCCCAGAAATCCGCATTTTCCCTGCCAGCCCTGGCAAAGTTCCTCTTTCATGCAGGGAAACCGGGGTACTTTTTCCTGACTGGTCTTGTGGGGCGTAAACGTGACGGAGGTCAGGGAATGCAGGCCCGTCTTTCCAAATGGCATAATAGAAAAAAACGGCCCGTCCATCACCGTCAGGCCAATCCCCTTCAGCTTCTCATTCACCTGGCACAAAATAATTTCACAGAGTTCATATTTGATACCGAAAGGCTCCGCGCCGATCTTCTCCAGCACCTGGTTCACGGAGGCATACGTTGCATTCAGCACAAAGGGCGCCTCGAAATGTTCTTCCCTCCCCCGGTGCAGGGCGTAAATTTCATAACGGTCTGCCGTCTTTTCTATCCTTGTGATCTCCCTGCCGCAGAGTAATTCCACCTCCGGGTATTTTTCCAGTTCTACCAGGAAATAATCCCTCAGAATCATGGCGTCATAAGTGTACTCCCGGGTCAGGAATGCCCCGTCGCAGACACCTTCCTTAAAATATTCCTCCACCGGCAGTACCTCGCAGGGAATCTTCACGTCCCGGCAGAACTTTCGGAATTCTGCCGCGTCTGTCCAGGAAAAATGGCGGGACGTGGCGTACACCTGCCGGAAAGAGGAATGAATGCAGAAGCCATAGTCATCCACAAAACGCCGGAAATAGCTGGCGCTTTTCATGGCAGTGGACAGGGAACGGGGATAATGGTATCCCATATGCACCCGGGCCTGGTTGATATAAGTAGCCCTGGAAAACGGGGCCTCATCCAGCTCCAGAACCGTGACCCGCTGGCCTTTCTTCGCACAGTGGAGCGCGGCATACAAGCCGTACAGACCGGCTCCGATAATCAGTTTATCTATCATTTAAGACTTTTTCCCTCTCTTTTCCGCGCTGATTTTTGTGAGACGGTACTCAAAATCCCGCTTATCCTTTGCCGCCATAACTTCCAGAATCATACCTGCAAAAAAAGACTGAATCCCTGCCAGCACCATGAAACCGCAGACAATCAGCGTGGGAAAACGGGGCACCAGGCCCGTCTGCAGGTATTCCCCCAAAATGGGGATCATCAGCAGCACTGCCAGCAGGATCAGAAGCAGACAGAATGCCCCGAAGAAATGCATGGGCTTGTAATTCCGGTACAGCTGAATCATCTTGCGGATCACGCGCATTCCATCGCTGTAAGTATTCAGCTTGGAAGTGCTGCCCTCCGGCCGGTCCCGGTACTCCACCACCACATTTTCCACCTGCATATTATAATTCACGGCGTGGATGGTCATTTCCGTCTCTATCTCAAATCCCTTGGAAAATACCGGAAAAGTCTTCACAAACTCGTAACTGAACGCCCTATAACCCGTCATAATATCCTTGATGTCCGTGCGGAACAGGCTGTTGATCCCGGCCCGCATAAAGCTGTTGCCAAAATTGTGGAAAGGCCTTTTGTTTTCCGTAAAATACGTGGAAGAAAGCCTGTCCCCCACTACCATGTCCGCATGACTGCAAAGAACCCGCTCTGTCATCTCCCTGGCACAGTCCAGGGGATAGGTGTCGTCTCCGTCGATCATCAGATAACACTCGGCGTCAATCTCCCGGAACATCCTGCGGATCACATTTCCCTTGCCCTGCTTGTACTCCCGGCAGACCACTGCCCCCTGTTCCCGGGCCAGCTCCGCCGTCCGGTCTGTGGAATTATTGTCATAGACATAGACCACCGCTTCCGGCAGCGCTGACAAGACATCTCCCACCACCTTGGCTATGGTCTGTTCTTCGTTATAGCAGGGAATCAATACCGCTATTTTATCCATCGATTAAGGATCCTTTCCAAAATTATACATATATATTATAACACTTTTCCGGGGTATCAGCCACTTTTTTGTGGGAAATCCCAAAAAATTAAGGGCCGCAGCAAAAAACCGAACCTCAATAATATGTGCCCCCCAGAAGAAGATCCTTAAAATACAGAAGCCCGCACAGCAAATGGGCCAGGTAAGCCAGCCACTGCAGGCTGATCCATATGGAATCCGCTCCCCGGGTCGAAGCCTTCCCGTTTCCAGGCACCGCATCCGGTCCCGGGAATTTTGTCTTTCCGGGCAGCCTGCGCTTCCCGTCCGCTTTCTCCTTGCATGCCGGCGTTTCCCCCAAGGCGCAGGATTTCCCCTCCAACAGCTTGCCCGTCTGACCCAGTAATACAACCAGCGCCCCCAAATGGCAGAAAAAGATCCCGTACATATATCCCCAGGAAAAATTAAAATCCACCTTGCGGAATCCTTTTTCATAGAGGAAAAATGCCTCTGCCAGACTTACCAGGTACATCTGCCAGGAAAACCGGAACAAGGTATTCTTCCCGCACTGTTTCCGGTTGAAAACCAGCACCAGCAAGGGAAAACCAATGGCCAGGCCAATCCCCAGCGGAATATTATCGCAGTAATCCGCCCACACATCCCCCAGGCAGAACCCGATTCCGCCCTCCTGCCCCTCTCCGGGCACAAAGACACCTTTGTACTGGTAAAGCAGCGCCCCGAAAGTGGGCACAAAGCACAGTCCCAGCTGCACTGCGGGCAGGAAATTGCGAAATCCGCACCGGATGAGCCTATACAGCATCAGAAGCCCCGCCGTGCTCACCAGCACCAGCGTAAAACTCGGCTTTGTCATAGTTGCCAGAAACAAAAAAAGGGAAAACAGCACGTAATCTGCCGGATTTGCCTTTTTGTCAGTCCCATCGCCCGCCGGCCCGTCCGGATTCCGCAGGGAAACCTTTCCCTGCCATTGCCCCGGCCCCTTTTCATACACCGGAAGCAGTTTCACATACCATAAAAACGCCAGAATCGCAAAAGGCCTGGCCGCCATAAATGTGGCATTGTGAAAGGGATTGGCCGTGAACACCCCCACATACCGGAACCGGATCCCCGGAAGATAAATACCCGGGGGCGGATAGAGCATGGAAATAAAAAACAAAGAAAACGCCAGGAAGCTTACCAGCACCCGGGGCAGCCAGCAGCATACTCCGGTGCCGTTTCTGCCAAAGCGCTTCCGGAACCCCCGTTCCAGTCCGGGCAGAACCATGTGGTCCAGCGCCAGCTTTGTCACCGCCATTGCCAGTCCGTTCAGCAAAGTGACCGTTATGGCCACGGACCACTCCGGCGGGGCAAACAGATGAATCAGCGCCGCCAATTTGAAAAATACAGGGTAGGGAAAGCTGTAACCGCTCTCCAGGCCCTGCATCTCCAGAATATATGCTTTCATGTCCGAATCCACGCCCCCGAGCGTCTGTCTGTAAAAAAGCATCAGGGTAAGCGCCGATACGGCCGTCAGAACTGCTGCAAACACAATGCCGTCTGCCAGCCGTCCCCTGTCCTTCTGTTTCCCTTTCCTGTCCATATTACACATCCTTCCGGTCCGCCGCCTTCTCACGGCCTTCCCGGCCGCACATTTTCCCTTCCGTCATCTCCCGTCCCTTCCGGTCCGGCCGCTTATTTTCCCTTTTGCCAGCTCCCGCACCTTCCGGTCCGGCCTCCGGCCCATATGTGTCCATAACCTCGTGGGATTTTCCCTGTCACATGATGGAAGCAGGCAGGAAACTACAGTTCATGCTTGTGTTTATCCTCCACCGTAATATCCTTCCCCAGCTGGACTTCAATCAGTTTCAGTTCGCTGTCCGCAAATACAGTATGTCTGCAGCCTGCCGGCATGGAAATCACATCCCCAGGCTTTACCGTCCGCTCCGCGCCATCGATAACGGCCCTGCCGGTACCGCTCATAACCGTCCAGACTTCGTCCCGCAGATCATGACTGTGATAATGGAGACCATGTCCCGGCAAAAGTACAATCTTGATGGTCAGGCTCTCCTCCTGCACATCCAGTACCGTAAAACTTCCCCAGGATTTCTCCGCATACATTATCTGCTGTTCCATCTGTTCCACAAAAGGTTTAATATAACTGCTCTGCTCCTTGTCAGACACCAGAATGCCGTCACTGCTGGCCGCCACTACCAGATTTTTACAGCCCATACAGAGGATGGGAACATTCAGTTCATTGACCACATGGGTATTTTCACAGGTTTCATTCAAAACTGCCCTGCCCAGCACATTGCCCGCCATGGCCTCGGTAAAGGTATTCCAGGTTCCCAGATCCTTCCAGCCGCCGTTATACCGCAGTACCTGAATCTCCTTCTCCTGCTCCACCACGGCATAATCGAAGCTGATTTTTTCCAGATCCCCGTAACGGGTATACAAATCCTGATAATCCGTAAACGAAAGCAGCTCATGGGCCCTGCGCAGAAGATACCCCAGCCGGAACGCAAACACACCCCCATTCCAGAGCGCCCCCCGGGCAATATACTGTTCCGCGGTGGCTGCATCCGGTTTTTCCTGAAAAGTACTCACTCTGCTCACCCGGTCAGGGGAAGCAGGAATGATATAACCGTATTTTTCACTGGCATATGTGGGCTCAATCCCCAGCAGGGACAAGTTCGCGTCTCCCGCCTCTGCCATGCGGGCCAGTTCCTTCAGCGCCTGGAAATAGGAATCCTCCACATAAGGGTCCACCGGGCAGACCACCACCGCGCTGTCCTCCCCCACGCCCTGCCGGTCATGGAGGTACGCTGCCGCAAGGCAGATAGCGGGAAAAGTATCCCGCCGCTTTGGTTCCACACATACATGAACCTTGTCTCCCAGTTGATTTTTGATCACGCTGACCTGTTTTCTGCTGGTGGCAATGGTGACGCTGGCCCCGGGATCAGCCTCCATGATCTGCCGGTAAACCCTGGTCAGCATGGACTCCAGCTCTCCCTCTTCATTGGAAAACATTTTGATAAACTGCTTGGACCGGATACTGTTGGACAACGGCCACAGCCTCTGCCCGCTCCCGCCGGATAACAAAACTACATTCATCTGTAACATCCCTCTTTTTCTGTGCCTGCCATACTCACCGCATCCCGCCTGTCATTTTCCCTGCATCACTGCCGAAAATAACAGACAGACACATCTGACTCCGACTGTGCACCGCCGTCTTTCTCACAGCTCCCGACCGCACAAATCCAGCGCCGCGGCAATGACTTTATCCATGTCATAATACTGGTAGCTTCCCAGTCTTCCGCCGAATATGACTTTCTTTTCCTCCCGGGCCTTTTCCTGATACTGTCTGTAAAGCCCGTTATTTTTCTCATCATTCACGGGATAATAAGGTTCGTCCCCTTTTTTCCATTCGCTGGAATATTCCCTGGAGATAATGGTGGTTGGCTGCTCTCCGAATTCAAAGTGCTTATGCTCTATGATTCTGGTGTAGGGCACCTGGCGTTCCGTATAGTTTACCACTGCATTTCCCTGGAAATTTTCCTGTTCCAGCTCCTCCGTCTCGAAACGCACGGAACGATATTCCAGCACACCCAGGCAATAATCGTAATACTGATCAATCATGCCCGTATAAATGACTTTGTCTGCCAGCGCATTCAGCTCGTCCCTGTGCTGAAGGTAATCCGTGTTCAGGCGCACCTCAATGCCGCTCAGCAGCTTCTCCACAATCCTGGTATAACCGCCCATGGGAATACCCTGGAATCTGTCATTAAAATAATTATTGTCATACGTAAAGCGCAGCGGCAGGCGGCGTATGATAAAGGCAGGCAAGTCCCTGCAGTCCCTTCCCCACTGTTTCTCCGTATAGCCCTTGATCAGCTTCTCATATACATCGCGTCCTACCAGGGAAAGCGCCTGTTCCTCCAGATTCCGGGGATTTGTAATATGCAGATCCGCAATCTGGTCCGCAATCTTTGCCTTTGCCTCCCCGGGGGTGACGATTCCCCACATTTTACTGAATGTATTCATATTAAAAGGAAGGTTGTAAAGCTCGTCCTTATAGCGGGCAATGGGAGAGTTGATGTAATTGTTAAATTCCGCATACCCATTTACGTATTCCCATATTTTTTTGTCCGAAGTATGGAAAATATGTGCCCCGTACCGGTGTACCTGGATTCCGTGAATCTCCTCACAGTAAATATTTCCCGCAATATGTCCCCGGCGCTCCACCACCAGGCATGTCTTTCCTTTTTTTACAGCTTCCCGGGCAAATACCGCCCCGAACAGCCCGGCTCCCACAATCAGGTAATCATATTTCACGTCCATACCCCCTCACGCTTCTTCCAGCGCCCGCTTTACCTTGGCTTCCTTTTTCGCAATTTCACGGTCGTGCCCTGCCATGATGCGCACCAGTTCATCATAGCTTGTCTTCTGCGGATTCCAGCCCAGAAGTGTCTTTGCCTTTGTGGGGTCTCCCCAGAGATTGTCCACATCCGTGGGCCGGATCCATGCCGGATTCACACGGATCAGCATTTTCCCCGTGGCCCGGTCATATCCTTTTTCCTCCACACCGGTGCCTTCCCAGCGAATCTGCATCCCGTTGGCCGCAAAGGCCCTCTCCGCAAAGTCCCTCACCGTATGCTGCATCCCTGTGGCAATCACAAAGTCCTCCGGTTTCTCATGCTGCAGCATCATCCACATACATTCCACATAATCCTTTGCATATCCCCAGTCCCGCAGGGAGTCCAGGTTTCCCAGCTCCAGGTACTCCTGCAGTCCCTCCGCGATACGCCCTGCCGCCAGAGTGATCTTGCGGGTGACAAAGTTTTCCCCCCGCCGCTCCGACTCATGATTGAACAAAATGCCGTTCACGGCATAAATACCGTAAGCTTCCCTGTATTCCTTTACAATCCAGAAGCCATACTGCTTTGCCACCGCATAAGGACTATACGGGTGGAAAGGCGTCGTCTCCTTCTGGGGCACTTCCTCCACCTTCCCGAACAATTCCGAGGTGGATGCCTGATAAATCCTGGTTTTCTCCACCAGCCCCAGCATCCGCACCGCCTCCAGAATCCGCAGCACGCCAATGGCGTCCACATCCCCCGTATACTCCGGCACGTCAAAAGAAACCTGCACATGGGACTGGGCCGCCAGATTGTAAATCTCGTCCGGCTGAACCAGGTTGATAATATTTACCAGAGATGACGAATCCGACAAGTCCCCGTCATGCAGCGTGACCATATTCTTCGCAATCAGATGGTCTATCCGCATGGTATTGGATATGGAAGCCCTTCTGGTAATGCCATGGACTTCATATCCCTTTTCCAGCAGAAGTTCTGCCAGATAAGAACCATCCTGCCCTGTAATACCTGTAATCAATGCTTTTTTCATTTTTATACCCCTCTGAAATTGTCTGAAACTTTTCTCATTATAACAGATTCCCCCTGCTATGCCAATCATAAAATGGGAATCAATGGTTTTTTGCTGTGATATTCTTCCTTTGGCCGCCCTATCCACTGCTCGCCGCGAGCTTCCTGCACTACCGGGCGGCATAATTTCTCTCCACTGGGCTGCACAATTGAGTAGGAGAACACTCTTCTCTACCACTCGCCGCGCGGGGGGCATGTTGCGTCAGCAACTATTTTCCTTATGCTCCCCTGCGCATTAAAAAAAACTGCCATAACAACTGTACGGCAGTTTTTCTTTCACTGTTCCCTGATATTGCTTGTGTATTTTAACGAACTACGTACCGCCCTGCCACTTCCATACTGGCAGCACGTTCCGCTTCATTTTGCCTTACCTTCTTCCTGATAGCCCGGTCAAGTTCCTCCATATGGCTACTGGGAACAGCAATCTTCTCCATTGGAGGTGTCTTGGACACAGCTGGCTTGTAATCTAACTTCACTCTCTTAATAGCCATATTGCAGTTCTCCTCTTCTGAACATTTCTAAGTGCTTTAATACGCTATTATATTGTATTTCAGCGTTACTATTCTGTCAATAACTTTTTTATGTTTTTCCACACATTTATATTTTAAGTGTTATGACTGTTGTAAATTTCGTGTTCCCCACCTTGTAACATGTAACCCATTCCTCTTTCTGAATAATCAGCATTAAAGACCTGGCACATTTTCCGGCATGTTTCAAGACGTTTCTGTAGTACATCTTCCTAGGTCTGCCGAGATACAGCCATCAGTGCATTTGCCCTCTACGGTTCTGAACTAATTTAAAATAATTCAGAGGTATCTATTCTTCAATATGTTTTCGGAAAAAATAGTGAATTGTCAGATAATTTTTTGTGTCTCAGAATCAGCTTCCATTTTTGCTATCAGAGTCTGCAAACAGATGAAATAATCCTATAAATACGAAAGTACGGCCCGATGTTGCTGAAGCCGTACTCTCGATTCCCCTTTTATGTATGTTATTATACCTCATAAATGACAATAAGTAAAGAAAATCTCGCCGACAAATGTCGACAATTTTGTAGTAATTTTTTAACAAAACTATGGTAAAAAGTAACAATTGTTAAATAATGACAATTTTGACGTCAAGTTTCTAAAAATTTTTTGTTTTGCGTTTGCTAATGTATACATGTATCCAGTCCGACCGTGGTATAAAGCGTCCCTATCCAAACTGTTTTGCAATTTTTACACCGCGTTGCTTCATATGTATCAACGGTACATCCACCTTTATCATTCTCAGAATGTACTTGAACATATCCTTCCACTACTTTATGACTGATACAAGAATCCAAATTGCCGGTATCATTTACGGGAAATATATTTTTTGAAAGGTCCACAAACTGCTTGTCATATAAAATAATGTCCTTTGACAAATCAAACCCTTCTGTCAAATAATCAAATGTCCAGAAAAGATCACCTTCCGTAGAATCTTCCGCCATCTCAATGCTGCTGTCCTCAAAATGATAAACATCCGGATACGCCAACGCTATCATGGAATTTACCAGAAGCAAAACTCCAAATATACATGCAGAAATCGCCTTCTTCCAACATGCCACCCTTTTCATCCCAATTATCAGCCTCAGTCTCTTCTCAATCAGTCTTCTCCCGTTTCCCAGATTACTGCCAAAAGGAATCTTTTTCATGCACCCCTTTTGGTTCTTTACCAGCCTGGCACCATATGCATCCCTTTCCGCTTTTGCACACCCGCTTACAACGTGCTCATCACAAGAGGCTTCACAAACGAAATCAAATTGATATTTCACCAGATAGATCAATGGATTAAACCAGTGCAGGCAGCACACAAATTCCATTAATACCTTCCACAATAAATCTTTTCTCACCACATGAATCATTTCATGCCGCAAAATAGGATACAGTTCCTCTGGCTCATATTCTCTCTGTAGAAAAATGACCGGTCTCCAAATCCCAAGAGTTAATGTACGATACCTATCACGAATCCAGAATACTTCAGGCACATGCTTACAATGAAACTCTTCTTGCAAACGTTTTACAACATTCTCAAGATTAACATCCTCACATTCCATAGCCACAGAAAGAAGAGTATGCCTCTTCCTGAAATAAATGACAGCTTTAATGAGAATCATCAATATCGCACCCACAAACCAAATACATGCAATCATTATCTGCAGTCGGTAAACTTTAGTCCTATATTCTATCATTCCAATATCAAAGTCCGCAAAACTTAACGTCCCTTCTATATCTCCAACCCTCATATCTCTCAGAGACCATACAAATATATTCGTATATATCCCTTTTAACCATATCCAAGGAATTAAGTATACAAGCAACACTAAAATTACGGCCTTATACTTCATACTTTGCGTTATCAATTTTACAAACAACATTTTCCAGAGACAATATCCCACAAACAAGAGACTACCTGCCGTTGTCATTAGTAATAGATATTCCATATAGTACACAAAACCTTTCTGCGTTTCCTCATATTATAATAAGTTAACTCGTTTCCTACTTACACAATTTGCTTATATTATTAAATACAGTATTATAAACTTTTTAAACATATCCATATATGTTTAAAAATAACCCCATATACGAAACTGGCGCCCCCGTAAAACGAAGCCGCCATATCAAATGTGTATATATAAATACCAGTATGTCAAGCAATCACTTATTAGCTGGTAATTGAATTCTCAATCCCAAACATACAAAACTCTTACCCAGAAAACAGACTCAATGAGGGCATGTTACATACGTGGTCACCCTAATCCGATCCCCGGTCCAAATGGTATTACAAATGATGCACTGTGTAGCCTCATATGTTTTAACGGTGCATCCTCCTTTATCATTTTTCACATGCGTCTGAACGTAACCAGACACAATATCATGCTTGAAGCACCACACTCTCGGCATATGGGTACTTACTGGGGTGACATTTCCTTCCTCATCTACAAACTGGCTATCATAAAGGACCACCGGCTCCTGCTCTTCCACTGCTTCAGCCGCATTTTCTTCTGCCTTGTGTCCATCCGGGCAGGCAAAAGCCGTCATTGAATTTACGGTCAGCATACATGCAAGCACTCCTGATGCCATTACTTTCTGCCATAATTTCATCTTTCTTGTTTTCATATTCAGATTCACCCTTTCATTTTATCTTTTGAATTCTACTTTCACACTATCCAGCCCAAACCAACATTACATTCCTATAAATATATGTACCGATTCTTTCATTCGTCGCCATCCGTCCGCACAGTCATTTCCCCGGTCTGCTTCAGCCACCTGCACCTGCCCCGAAGGGCTACATGCACTGGGTCGGGAATTCCCCAAAACCTCTCCCAGCACAGGCATCCAATAGACAATACAGTTACTGCTTATTCTTCAGTTCTTCCAACAGCGCATCCAGCCTATCTGTGTCTTCTTCTGTCACTTTAGAACTTCCCATAAGCGCGGCAAAGAAATTCCCAAACTTTCCATCATAGAAATTATTCAGAATTTCCTGTGTCTGCACTTGCAGTAAATCCTCTTTAGACATAGCCGCCTGTACATAGGCACGTTTTCTGTGCACAATGCCTTTTTCTTCTAAGCGGAACAACAGAGTATTTAGAGTCTGTCTTTTCCAGTTCTTCCCTCTTTTCTCCATCAGATCCAGCAGTTCCCTGGTTTTGACCTGTTCAGGATGCTCCCACAACACTTCCATGACCTCACGTTCTGCCTCTGTTATCTTATGGCCGACCTTCATTTCACTTCACCTCCTTTCATATACGTACTTATGTTACTACATTTCGCTAGTCTTGTCAAAGATTTCTTTCATTAAGGAAAATTTATTACAATAGTGCATCATTTTCCACAATTTCCGTAATTTTCCAGATCAATCCTGCCCTTCGTTTTTGTCAGACTCAAGCTTTACCCAGCTGGCATTCTCCTCTTTTCTGATCAGGTCTATCTTTTCCACAAACAAAGTGTCCCGTTCCACTGCCACGTATATACCCGCATGGCGGATATACAGTATGGTTTCACTTTTGATTGCTTCCGCTGCTTTCCGGTAATTCACCCGCTTTTCGTGCAGTTTGGAAAATGACTTTGCCGCTGCAGCAAATGTTCCGATTCCCGTGACGGCAATCGGCCCCCATTTACAGTCTTGCGACCCACATTCATTCAGAAGCATGATCAAAGACGGTGAAACAAGTGTTACGCCATTTAAAAAATATTCCAGAAACTTATATCTGCTGCTTTCAATCACATACCACACAAGAGCATTATACACCTGGTTTCTGATCGCTTCATTACATATGGCATTTGTCAGCTGATCTATATATGCCCATTCCACCTTACTTGAAGAATATCTTTTTCTCATGCGGTACCCCTATTGCAACACAGCTTCTCTTCCGTTTTCAATGCTTCCACGTTTTTATGCCTTCCCCCAAATACGGCTGCGCCTTCCGGCACATCTTTACTCTAATATACTTTCTATGCTTTTCATAACAGTTTCTACTTCTTCATAATACACTATATACGTAGAATTACCGGCATCACTTTTTTGTCTCTCCCGGAACTGATAATATGCCAGCCATACACGCTCTTTCATATCATTTGTTTTCTCCGGCTCCATAGCCTGAATCATGTCCGCACACACACGAAAATAATAATACGCAATTTCTACGGCATATTTGCTGTCCGGAGTACTATAATCAAAAGCCTCTTTCAAAAACAAGTAAGTGCTGCACAGTGAATAGAAGTAATCGGAAACTTCCATTTTTTTACCATTTGCAACCAGCTTATACAAAGCTTTGCCTGCACGGTATTTCACATCCTCCTGTCCCCCACTAAAATACTGTTCACAGTCACTTCCCAGAACACAGCTGAATCTTATTACGGTTTCCCGTATATAACGAAATAACTTTTCATATTCCCCGGGATTCTTTGCATATTCAAGTTCTACCGCACCCTCGGCCGATATAGCCGACTGTTCCAAAAAATCAAGTCTTCCCACTTTATCCCCATAATAATAGCAAAGACGGTCTTCTGCATTTCCAAAATATTCTTCTGCCGTCAGTGTACCTCCATTGTTTTGCGTCTCTTTGTCAAATTTCATAATTTGGTTCATGAGTTCCGTGTCTTGTCCCGGATCATAAGCAATCTCTTCCAACATTTCCCAGTATGCTTCCCTACTCCAATATTCATCAAATTTGATTTTCATATTTGCAAGATCTGTTTCGGTAAGATATTGCCCAAACTGGTATTTTCCAAAAAGCATTAACGGCATATAGTCATATGATTTATCTGGCTCACTTATCCCATTCCCCCCTTTTATTTCCGACGGCTCTTTCTCTCCGGAACCCTCTTCTTGTTCTCCCTCCGGTTCCGGTATCGCATCTGGCAGCTTTTCCACTGTCATGACCAAGACACCCGGGTCTTCCTGTCCATGGTAAAGTTCCTCCCCCCACACACATATTTTATCTGCCGTATAATCCGTCTCAGAATCACGGTTCCCCAAAACCGCAGTACACACCCAGTACACCGTATACACAATTGCAAGTAAAAAAAATATCACAACACCCATTCTGGAAAACCGCGCCAGCATACGCCAATGCCTATTTTGCCGTCCCGGCCTTCTTACATTTGCTCCCGTTTTTTTGGCCGCAGACTTTGTTTTCATGAATACCAATAGGGCAACGATAGCTATTGCCCACAAAAGCAAGCAAACCATATCGTCCTCACCCTTCTCTTGTGTCTGTATTCAGCTTTTGTCTTTTTGTAATTGCAGCAGCACCTGTTCCCTCATTTCATCAAGAAGCATCTTCTGTTCTTCTGCATTTTCCCATATTTCGGCTGTCAGCTTTACCCCATATTTCTTTTTCTCCGCAGCCTCTGCATCCAGTCTGATCAAAGAGTCATTTTCCAGAATATAATAGTTCAATTCGCGCTCCTCTGACCCCGGCTGAAGTACGGAGATACACACAAATCCGATTTCTTTCACGACAGCCTCATCCCTGTCATATCCGTTTTCTTCCAAAATCCTTTCCAGTTCCTGTTCCAGCTTTGCGCTGCAGGACTCTGCCAGCAGGCACTCCAGCTTCTGAATTCTGACCTCTTTGCTATTTCGGATAAAGTTTGTCTCTTCATACATATCATCAATAATGTAGGTTTTTACTACTGTACCATCCTTCTTCACAATCACAATCTGACCAATTGCCTGAACCCATGCGTCTTCCATGGTTTTCTCCTGCACAAAAAGGTAGTTCCCTTCCGATACATCGCTCAATCTAAGTTCAGAACCGGCATCCCTGCCCCAGCTCATAAACACATAACACAGCACTATGACAGCCAGTATAATTGCTACAAATAAAACGGCTGCCGCAATTCTCCAAACTGTAACTTTGATTTTTTTCTTTTGACTTTTTTTCCGGCCTTTTTGTTTATCCGTTTTTTTGACATTCTCATGAGAAGTTTTTCCAAGATTAAAATGTGAACCGAAAAACAAGCTCAGCTCGTCTTCATTATTTTGATTATCTTTTTCAAATTCCGTGGATTGTTTGAAAAAATGGCTCTCAGTGCTCCATTCATACGGCACAACCGATACACTTCCGTCCTCTATCTTCCACACGTATTCTATTACACCGATATTTGACCAATTATCCTTCCGTGTTGGAACAGATTTTGCACAACAATAAACGGGAATCTTTTTTTCGCCGCCCAGAAAATAATAGTCTTTTGCGTACCTATGTTTATGCCCACATAAAATAGCCCTAACGTCCATTTTCTCAAACGCACTCCTTAAAAAAGGCTGCTGGGATTGGGCAATAGATTCACAATCATGATGCATAAGCACAATACATGGGTATCCGCAATTCTCTAACTCTTCCAATTTCGCTATATCAACAATTTGCTTTTTATCATGGTCTTTATCGCTGGTCAATGCCGTATTGACACAAAGAAAAGCAATTTTGTCCTTCCATATTTCTATATGGTTGACCAGACACTCGTAATTAACATCTCGCTCATAAAACTCCCTGCAAAACTTAATATACTTTCCGAATCCCCAATAGAGATCCTCCAAATTGTCAAGATAAGCATCCGGGTCTTCCGTAATCCCG
Source organism: uncultured Acetatifactor sp. (assembly GCA_910577185.1). GTDB lineage: Bacteria > Bacillota > Clostridia > Lachnospirales > Lachnospiraceae > Acetatifactor. Next base: position 1,758 of record CAJTLR010000068.1, on the reverse strand, counting down.
TCGTCGATACGCTCTAAAATTTCTTTTTTACCATTAAAATCTGCATTATCATGATTTCCTGGTACAATTATAATATCCTCTCTTTCCAGCTTCAGATCCTCTGCCAGCTGGTTCAGGAACTGACGTGTGGGCATATATCCCTGCCCAAATTCATGCAGGTCTCCTGTTACAACAATAAAGTCTATCTTATTTTTAAACTGTTCGCATAATTTCCTTTTCTGTACTCTTAATTCCGTCGAATCTTGTACATGTAAATCCGATAACTGCAGTCCCCTTATGACGCCTTCATTCTTCACAGTATTTTATACCATTCCATGCTCACGTATTATTGTAATTCATTTTTGACTACAATCATATCTACATTATAAATATACGAAATAACATTGTCAATGAAAAAGGGGAAATATAACCGACGGCTTTTTGCCCGGGAAAAATGAACTACCCCGCCGCAGGCAGCGGGGTATCAAACTTGCAACGCTGCAGAACAGAAAGCGTCCAAAGGACACTTTGGTATTTGACCCTCGCGGCATTCACATGTTAATTATAAATTCACATGCTAATTATAAATTAGCATGCCAATTAAAAATTGGCTTTTATGTCCATGCAGGCATGGCTATTTTCCTCATTGCCCGCGGGAATAAACAGCTTATTCAGAAATTAAGTATAACACATTCTTGTCCCACTGTCCATCTCCCTCACCTTTGGGACAAAATCATAGAGCCTCCCACAGTGCCAGCTATCCCCTGTCACGTTCACCGGTTTCATGAAAGTCCACCTTTTTATTATATACTGTCAAGAAGGTGCCGTTTCCAGCTCCAGTCGGCTCAAACAGCACCCACTTTTGTGATTACCACTCTCCCATTCCGCATTAAGGCTGACCTTTCTGCTGGTTTTGTGCCCTGGCCTGCGCTATGGTTTTTTCTACACATTCAGGGGAAACGTGGAGCGCATCAAAGGCTCCTTTGAGTAACTCTTGTTCGCCGAAAGAAAGTTCCTTTTTCCCCTTGGAAGGAACAAATTTAGTCTGTTTATTCATTTCTTTTTATGCTCCTTTTCTATTTCAGAGGAATCCAAAATCTGTAAATCTCCTTTGCGGAGCCGGAAAACCACATCAGCCGCTTTCGCCAGTTCATTGGAGTGCGTCACAATCACCACACATTTGCCGGATTTATGGGCACTGTCTTTGAGGATGGCGGTGATCTCGGCGGCGGTGTCCTCGTCCAAGTTCCCGGTCGGTTCATCGGCCAGGATTACTTGTGCATCACTGGCCAAGGCGCGGGCGATTGCCACACGCTGCTGTTGGCCCCCGGACAGCTTCAGCACGTTCCGCCTTGCTTCTTCTGTGGTCAATCCCAACTGTTCCAGAATGGGGAGCGGCGGATGCTTGGCGGTCAGGGCTACATTCTCCACCGGCGTTAAGTAGTCGATCAGATTGTAGCTCTGGAAGATAAACGCCACATGATTGCGCCGGTGATCGGCAAGGCCAGTCTTGGCAATATCCTCGCCCTGGTACAAAATCTGGCCGCCGGAAGGGCTGTCCAGACCGCCCAGCAGGGACAGCAGTGTGGTCTTGCCGCACCCGGAGGGGCCGAGAATAGCATACATCTTGCCCTGCTCCATTTGGGCGTTGATACCCCGCAGAACACGCTTTTTGTTTTCGTAGGAATATTGCAGGCCCTTTACTTCTAAAATGCTCATAATCAAAACCTCCCTATATTGTCAAGTGATTTTCCTTAAAAAATCAAGGAGTTTTTAGTT
>CAJTLR010000067.1 GCA_910577185.1 uncultured Acetatifactor sp. | reverse complement strand
TTATCCAAGATGGCCGGATCGTGCGGATCCGCTTTGCATCCGGCCTTGAACATGATTTTTTATATGAGGATTGATAATAGGCCGCCGGATGGCGGCCTGGCCCATTACCCCCATATTCCCAGCCGATCTATTAAATGCGCCGCATATACTCCGGCCATATCGTCTATTGTTTCACATTTTGAGTAATCCGCACCGGCAAGCAATTCTTCTTTCGTGGTTTCCAGGAATGCGATCCGGCGCTCTATGTCCTGTGATTCATCCTCTACAATCCGGATCAATCTTTCCGCATCCGTTGTTATTGCGTATAGCTGCATTTTCAATTCATCATACCGGATAGCATGAGGAACCGGCGGCTGAAGCCCGGATTTTTTCAGTTTTTTTTTGCGTCATATTTTGCCATTTCGATTATTACATCTTTCATCAATCCTGCCGCCCCCTTTACGTTGCCGGACGAAGAAGCGGCTGTGATGCCAGCGGCGCCGCCGGCCATGCCGGATCCCGTATCTGGAAGGCGTCCCCCAGCTCTATAATGTCCGGATAATTGTCAAGGGCAATCTTGATCGCCGTCGGTTCAATCTCATAGGCGTAATAGGTCACATCAACGAACCCCAGCTTGTCAAGGCAATAACGGCCGGTTCCGATACCGTCATACATGGACAACACAACAATTTCTTCCATGCGGTCAACACCAGCAAGCCCCGCCTTCAGTATGTGGATGATTAGATCGGCCGTCCAGCCATTCCCCAGGGCCTTTCTTGCCGCCGTCCTGGATGCCGCCGCCGTGTAGCCATCCGGCAACGTCTGAAGCCTTTCCGCTTCCGTCTGCGTGAAATGCCGGAAAATATAATCCCCGTTCGGAAGTGCTATATTGTATATTCTCCCTTTATGCTGATATGTTCCATTTTGTACCATGACAAACTCTTTTTGTTTGAAAAGACTTGCGTTTTGATGTATGTACGGTTCTATGATCATGCTGTCGGTTTCAACGGTTGTCAATGCGTTGGCCTTTTCCGCTCCGGATGTTTCAAACCTGCGGTATAGTTTTCCATCAGCTTCCCGCCGGTTCCTGTACCCCATGCCGACCGGATAACGGTCAGAATGAAGGTCTTTCCAATATCCCCTAGTCCGGATTATGTCTTTTAACGTGATCCCCCTGTCCTCTGGCTGCTCACATTGCCAGTTAAACGCATAAATGCGCCGCCGCATCTGCGCCGATACAAGCGAACTATCCCCATGAAAAAGAGGAACCCCAAGCTCTGCCGCAATCTGATCTTTGATCGGTTCCGCTGCGCTTTCGTTATTTTCGTAAAGAAAGAAATCCGGCTTGAATTTCTCCATTGCGATTTTATAATTTAAAAACAATTCCCAGCCCATGCCGGACGGCTGCTTTTCCCTGCCGCTTTTCCTTGCAACACTCCAATATGTGCAAGGGCTTCCACCTAACAAAATTTTTACCATCAGCTTTCCCTTTCCGGGAAAAGCCTTTGTTTTCAATGGTTTTCTGTTTCTTATTTACTCCCTCTCACGGCTCTCCATCGGCATAAAGGATTCTTTCCTCCGTACTGTAGAGCAGTCGGCCGTTCCTGATCTCGCCTCCCCTGCTTCCCGCGTGGATATCGCCCAGACAAGTGTATCTGCGGAGCTGGCTTTTCACCCGGGCTGCCAGCTCCTGGGGATTGTACGGCTTTGTCACATAATCATCCGCACCCATGGACAATCCCAGTATCTTGTCGGAATCCTCGCTTTTGGCGCTCAGCACAATAACGGGAATGTTCTGTTTCTCCCGGATGCGCATCAGCGCCGAGAGTCCATCCAGCTTCGGCATCATCACGTCGATCAGGACCAGCCTCACCTGCCGGGATGCCAGAATCTCCAGCGCCTGCAGCCCGTCATAGGCTTTCAGCACCTCATATCCCTCTCCCTCCAGCAAAATCCCCATCGCTTTTACGATCTCCCTGTCATCATCCACAACCAGTACGCATTCCTTCATTCCTATCCCTCCTGTATGCCGCGCCGCAGTATTCTTTCAGACTTCCCCCGGACACGGCGTATCCGGCTCTCACGGCATTTGGCGGCGGTCCCCATCCGGTCTGAATCTTTGAGCTGAAATTATCTTATCCTATATTCTTTACAAATTTCAGGGGATATTTCTTACAAATTCCTTACAGAACATAATCGCCCGGGGCGCGTACACAAAAAGCCCGCCTGCGAAATTGCATGACGGGCTTACTCCTTTCCCATATGTGAAAAGGCGCATGTCCTGTCCTTCCATACGCCTATCCAATTTGCCACACAAAACACATGTCATCCTCTCTCCCGCCACTCGTACAACTGCCTGTACGCTTCCCTGCGTCCCTCCGCAAAGGCGTCCCTGAGCTTTCCGGTCACCTTTTTATCCCGCAGCCTGGCTGTCAGAAGCGGGGAAAACCTTCTCCCTTCCAGGGCCACAGCCTCCTCCACTGCTTCCTCAAAGTTCTTGTGAAGCCCGGTGTAGAGCCTTGCCGTTTCTGTCACATTGTTCATCCAGTCCAGCAGCCCGATGAGATCCACCATCTGCCTGCAGGGACATTCCAGCCGATGGTAGACTTCCGGATACCCCCTGGAGCCATCATACCAGGAATGGTGCCCCAGGGCCACAGGCGCATATCCCTCGGTAGATTTTCTTCCGGAAAGCCACTCCGCGCCCAGCTGTGTGTGCAGATGGGCCAGTTCATACTCTTCCTCAAACCACTGCCGTGATGCCTGGGAGTAAAGATTCATAAAACTGATCTTTCCCACATCATACAGCAATCCGCATTCCATGGCATATTCCCGCACTTTCCGGCGCTTTTTCTGCCGGTCCTTTATCTGCCGGATATCCGGGATGTCGTCAAAATATCCCGGCTCTTCCTCCAGGATCAGGTCCCCCAGTACGGCTGCCGCAGTTCCCACCGCCCGGCAGTGGACATAAACAGCCGGGGCAAAATGTATCTCCAGCCTGATCAGAAACTCTTTGTAGGTAATACTGTTCTTTGTCTCCACAAAAGTGGCCGACAGCTGTCTTAAATACACAAAAAGGGATTCGTTTTCCGATGCTTTGGGAAAACTCTCCACATATGCCAGGACCTTCCGGTAAAGACTCTCCACATACTCTTCTCTCTCCGGTATCAGCTCCGGGAAAAAATTCAGAAACTGGCAGTAAAATGCCGGAAGGGAAATAATGCTGTACATTCCTCCATCCGCGGAAAAATCCGACGGGTCCGCATCATCCATCAGGGCTTCCATTCTGGTGAGCAGCTCATTGATATCGTACATTCCACAGTAATATTCAATGGCACAATAAGCGAAGGCGGGCCGTGCAGGAGGCTTTCCGTTTTTTTCAGCCGCCTCCTTCAGTCTCCTCTGGTAAACAATGTAGACAGATTCCATCACATCCTCAATATCCCGGGACGTCATGGTAAGTTCCCTGGTGTAAGAAATACTGGCGGCCATCTGCTGATGCGTCATGTAGATATACCTGTCCCAGGGCAGCCCCGGCTCCTTTTCCTGATACCCCTTATCCTGGAGAATCTGGAGCGTACGCTTCACCATATGAATCTTCTCCCCCGGCGCGGGAAACTGCCCCAGTGCCATATTGGCCCTGGAGCGCAGGATAAATCCCCGGGTCTCCGTATCCTCAATCTCGTCAAAATATTTCAGATAGGCGGCGGCTTCCGTGAAGCACAGTCTCATCTGGGAAATATATTTACGACTTACCGCATATTCCATCCCTACCAGCTTGTTGCACAGACTGTAATATCCCATTCCCAGCAAATACAGTTCGCGGATCATAACCTCACGGTTTTTCGTTCTCCTGGCCAGGTTCAGCAGCGCCTTATGAATCTGGCAGTACAGTCCCACGTCCAGTTCCTCCCGGCCGGCCAGCAGATGCCCGGCAAACTCCCCCAGCTGGCTGATCTCCTGGCTGTCTGTCTCGTAAATATGGTCCAGCACCGGAAACAGTTCCTCCCGGAGCAGTTTCATATTGCGTTCCGCCTTCTCGTCCGCAGCTTTCTTATGCCTCTCCATCCAGGTCATCCATTCCCCGAAAGATGAAGGCACTGCCCCTTTGCCCGCGGGCACAGTGATATCTTTTAAATTGGCAATATACTCTTCCTGATATGGCTGCATACTCCCCCAACTCTACTTTCTGCCGTCTCTACCGCTTTTCCGGCAAACCCTGCCCCGCATCCTCACCCGAAACGGCTCCGCAGAATTTCCTGCAGGCGCTCCGGGTCCACCGGTTTGGAACAATGTTCGTTCATGCCGGCCTCTCTTGACAGACGGATATCCTCCACAAACGCATTGGCCGTCATGGCTACGATCCACACGCTTTCCGCGTCTCCCCTGGAAAGAGCGCGAATCTTTTTGGCCGCCTCATATCCATCCATAACAGGCATCTGTATATCCATGAAAATAATGTCAAAATGTCCCTGGGGGGAACCTTCAAATTTTTCCAAAGCTTCCGCCCCATTGTCCGCAGTCTCCACCTGCACCCCTGTCATATTCAGAATCTCCATGGCGATTTCCTGGTTCAGGGGAATATCCTCCACCAGCAGCACATGACGGCTGCCGTAATCAGCCTCTTTGTCCGCCTGCTGTCTTTCCCCTTCCCCCACATTGTCCATAAGGGATCCCAGTGTCTCCATCAGCCTGCTTTGAAACAGCGGGCAGGGCACAAAGGCATTGACGCCCGCCCGGGCCGCCCTGTATTCGATCTGTGCCCAGTCGTCCTCGGAAACCAGCAGAATGGGAAAGTCGCGCCCCGCCAGCTGCCGCACATGGGCAGCCAGTTCCAGTACCTGCATATCCTCCAGCCCCTGGCCCAGCAGCAGGGCACAGGGCATCCGGTTTTCATACTGTGCTTCCGTAAGCCTGGTGACCGTGTCCATGCCTTCTTTTGTGCGGATCACCTCCAGGCCGCCCTCCTCCAGATAACCGGAAATCTGTGCCGCCCTGTCATCCCGGCTTTCCGCCAGCACAACCGTCAGACCGCCGGGAAACACGGTTTCCTTTTTGCCGTGCAGTGCGGGGGACATGGGAATCACCACTTCAAAACGGCTGCCCACGCCCTCCCGGCTTTCCACACTGATCTCTCCGCCCATGCATTCCACCAGGTTTTTCACAATGGCCATTCCAAGGCCGGAGCCTTCGATTTTGCTGATGGTAGTGTTATTGACCCTCTCAAAAGGCAGGAAAATTTTCTCCAGGAATTCCTGACTCATGCCGATTCCGTTATCCTGGCAGGAAAATTCCAGCAGCACCGTGTCCTTTTCCCATTCTTTTTTCCCGTCCTCTTCCGGCCTGCGCTGCCGGAAACAAACATTTACATTTCCGTTTTCCAGTGTATACTTAACCGCATTCCCGATAATATTCACCAGAATCTGCCGCAGCCGCAGGGTGTCCCCCATCAGGCTTTCTTCATAAATGGGCCCGATGTCTATCACAAGACTCTGTTTTTTCAGCTCTGCCTGGGGACGCATGATCACGGTAACATCATGCACCAGGTCTGCCAGGGAAAACACTTCCTCATTCAGGGTCATGCGCCCGCTGTCAATGCGCGACATGTCCAGCACGTCATTGACCAGGCTCATCAGATGGGTGGAAGCCGTCTTGATCTTCTGCAGGCAGTCCTGTACCCTGGACTTCTCATCTATGTGGGACAGACCGATGGAAGTCATTCCCACAATGGCATTCATGGGAGTCCGGATGTCATGGGACATATTGGAAAGGAAATTGCTCTTGGCCTTGTTGGCCGCCTCCGCAGCCTTCAGGGCGTCCTCCAGCGCGTCATTCATCTGCTCCAGCTCCTGCCTGCGCTGCAGACGGTTTTGCAAAGTGTCCAGAATCCACAGTTCATGCCCATCGCCCAGCATCACCTTATCCTTTTCCAGCTTCCCCGCCGCCTGCTCCGGGTCTGCCGCCAGCAATTTTTCCATGGAATATCCGGACAAAGTGCAGGCGCCATGGTCTGCATACAAAATCCTCCTGCCATCCCGCCCCCGCTCTATGACCAGATATCCTCTGTTCTCTTTCTTACCCTTTGTTTCCCTGTTTTCCATCTGCAGCCCCTGCCCCTAGTCTGCCCGGTTCCGCGAGACCTCCTCCGGGCTGTTTATGATGACAGGAACCTTTCCCGGCCCCTGTCATTACGGTTCCCTTATCACAGTGGGCAAAATACCTTCCGCCCCCCAGATCATTATATAATGCTTCCCTGTATTTTACAAGAAAACTTCCTCTTTACCTGCGGACCCATTTCCCGAAAAAGGTTTTTTTGTAATTTGCCAGCTCTTCCCTGACCTCCGGATGATCTCCCGCTTTCTGCAGGAAGGACACTGCCACGGCCGCATTGGCGGCAACACCCAGCCCCCTGCCGAAAATCAGGCCCCGCAGATAGTCTGCCTCCCAGTAGTTCCAGTTCATCTCGTCCAGGAACTGGCGGGCCCGGACATAATCCTGGGGCGTGCCCCATCCGTAAAAGCAGCATTTGGCCAGATACAGGACTCCCCATTTACTGCCCTTGTCATGCGCAAAGGACAACAGCCGGAAAGCCCGGTCATAGTCCTGGGAAACCCCTTTTCCATAAAAATATGATCTGCCCAGAAGATTATGCGCCGTCACATTGCCGGCGGGGATTTCCTTCTCAAAGCAGGACGCCGCCCGGGCCTCATCCCTGGGCGTGCCGATTCCGTCGTAATAGCACCGGCCCACGTCGCTCCATGCCCCCGGCTGGCCGCCCTCTGCCGCTTTCACGTACCAGCTAAGCGCTTCTTCCTTCCTGCCTGCTTTTTCCAGTTCTTCCGCATAGATGGACTGCTGCAGGGGATGACCGTACTCCGCGCCGATTTTCCAGAGATCCTTCGCCATCTCCGGCCGGGGCAGGATAATGTCCTCGTCTCCCTTTGTGTAATACTGGTTCAGATTATTGGCCGCAAAGTAAACGCCGCCCCGCAGGGCCTTCCAGAACCAGTCCTCACATTTGGATATATTTTCCTTTAAATAAGCCTTAAAGGAGGCATGATCCGGAAAAGAATCGCTTCCCTTATTCTGGATTCTCAGAAAATCCCACCAGAAATAAGAGTTGGCCACCACATACTGGCAGAAAGCGTCCCCCTCCTTCGCCATTTCCAGCACCTGGTCAAAAGCTTCCTGAAGGCTGGCAAAGGGCATTTTCTGCTCCAGTTCCGGTGTCAGCTCCCCGGTGCGCATTGCCACCAGCACGCCCAGTCCGCTGCCCTGCTCCACGGATTTATGCAGAAGACTTATGGCCCGGTCATCATCCTCCGGAAACCCGTGTCCTGCCCACACATACTGATGACCGCACAGACAGCGGGCCAGAATGCAGGTGGCATCCCCGTCCCCCGCCGCGGAAGCCTGCTCCAGAAGGGCGAAGGCCTGTCTGCCCCGTCCGGTCCTTTCGTTGTAGTAAATGTCCTGAAGTGCCTGCCGCACCTCAGCGCTCAGTGTCCTGCTCATGTTTCATTCTCCTTTTTTGTATCATTCTGATTTTCCCTCAGGCCGGCACAAACCGTTCATTCCCTTTCCACTTCCAGGTTTTCCGTCTTCAGGTCAAATATGGTTTCCTCAATAACCTTCACACATTCATCCGTGTGTTTCCTGATGTCATTCCCCCAGAACCGTATGACGGTCCATCCAAGGAACAGGAGCCTTTTATTTGTCTCGTCATCCCGCTCCCTGTTGCGCGAAATTTTGCTGATCCAGAAATCGCTGTTATTTCCCCTCTCCAGCCGCGGCTTCAGCACTTCCCAGTCCTTCCCGTGAAAAAATTCCCCATCGCAGAAAATGGCTATTTTATATTTGGTAAGCGCAATATCCGGCTTTCCGGGAAGCTGTTTATAGTTTTTCCGGAAGCGGTATCCCTTCTTCCAGAGGGCTTTTCTCAGCAGCACTTCTATCTGTGTGTTTTCCGAACGGATATGCTGCATATTTTTCCGGCGCTGCTCTTTGGTCAGTACATCCGGCATTCCATCCACCTGCCTTTTTGATTCCCCGGCAACGGGGCCTGCCCGCTTCCGCTTCACGGCCGGGATATTGTCAGGAGGGACAGGCGGCATTCACGTATCTGCGTATACATTCTGCCAGCCTGGCGATTTCGTTTTCGTCCTCCCTGACGCTGAGCTTCATCAGATATTTCAGGTCTACCAGAATCCCCTGCACCTTCTCATACTCCTTCCGGCCGGATTTCCAGCTGCCCCGGGCCTGCCCCAGCCGCATCATCTCCCCGGCCCCGGCCCAGAGCCGCACCCCGCGGTCAAAGGGAATGAGAAAGGCATTGTAAACCTTACAGCCTTCCCCATGCCTTTGCCGGAATTTCTCCTGCTCCGCAATGTATTCCCCGTATGTAATCTGTTTATTGATATCCGGGGCGGAAGGAAGGGTCTTCGGATCCCCTGTTACGCCGTACTGGTAGTACTTTGCATCCAGCACATACACATCTCCCCCGTACAGCATAATGGTGTCCGGCCGCAGACTGCTTTCATATACCCTGCGCCCCTCCCTGGTGTCTGTCTCCCAGAAGGCTTGGGGATAATAATCTTTTTTATTGGGAATTCCGAATACCCTGTCAATCAGCCTCTCCCAGACATGTTCAAAATACCATGTGCCATACTGAAAATCCCGCTCCTGGTCCCTTTCCCCCAGATACCGGATCACGGCCAGCATATTTCGGAACAGTTCCTTATTCTTATCCTGAAAGGTTCCCTGCAGCTTATCCATAACCGCCGCCGTAAATCGTTTTTTGTTGTATTTCAGCCTGGGGCGCCCCGGCATTGCCTCCGTAAAAAGCCAGCCCAGACCGGCAAAGGCCTCATACACACAGTACTCATGTATCAGCGTGATCAGTTCGTCTTCTTTTACATTTCTTTTTCCGGTGACAAACTCCAGATAAAAGACATTCTGGTTCTGCACACAGGGCTTCACACTCCTGATGGTTCTGCCCCAGTGGATTTTTCCCCTTTTTGCCACCTGGTACCGGTGTTCCCTCTCCCTGTAATATCCCCGGGCGAAAAAATCATGCAGAATGGACAGATACGCCTGAAAGGGAAAACTCCGGCTTTGGGAATCGTTTGTCCTGCCCGGCACTTCCGAACCTTTTCTTCCGGCATGCACGCTTATGGTTCCCATCAGGAGGAAAATGTCCTTCCGCAATTCCTTTTCCTCCTGCGAAACCGGGAATCCCAGCGGAAAATGTACGGTAAATTCCCCATTCCTGCACATAATTCCCACAAATCCGTCCCTGTCCTCATTCCATACGATTCTGCATCTGTCCCGAATGGAAATCCCTGCCATCCAAACACTCCTGTCCTCTCCGGAAACCCGGTTTTATCATCCTGTTCCGGGCCTTCCCTCTCATATGGAAAACCGGATTTTTATCTGCCTCTCTGCCCTGAAGGGGAAAACCCTTTGTCCTTACCCGTTTTCCCCTGCACCGCCGCCAGGATAGGCCATCTTCCCGTAAAGCTCCTCCTTCAGCACTGCCCGGAGTCTGTCTCCCTCCGTCCTCCCATAGGCTTCCAGCACCGACTCCAGGGATTTGAATTTCTCGTCAAACACGGCCGTCCTGTCCATCTTAAACACATCATCCCAGAGATACTTGAGTACCTTTTCCGGAAATTGTCCGGCGGACAGTTCTTCCGGTCTCACAAAATAGGCCCCAAGCCTTTTGTCCTCGGAACTGACCATGTCCGCACTGTAATCCACAATCAGGTCATTGACCGCACTGGCAAAAATCCCCCAGCTGACAATACTTCCCTCTATCTTTTGCCCCGCGTGGGCCGCTCCCATCACATGATTCCTGATATGCCGCATTTTCCATCTTCTCTGAAAAGCCGTGTCCAGGGTAAACACATTCTGGTCCGCCGTGTTCATGGTGGCAAGAATCCACAGATTGGAAGGAATTTTCACCGGTTCTTCCTCCCTGCCGAAAACCTTCTGGGCCACTTCAAAATGGGTGATGCCATATTCGCTTTCCCCGTATGCCCCATCTGCCACGTCCTTCCTGTCCAGCAGCTGAAACATTTCCCCGAATATGGCCGGCGCATTTCCCCGGTTGATCTCCTCAATGACCAGGTACCACTTTTTCCCGGGATTGTCCCAGGCCTTTTTCAATATCTTGGTGAAGGGCCCCGGTGTGAAAACATATTTCAGCTGCTCCTTCTCCACTCTGGGCAGGATCTGCCCCACAAAATCGGAATAGCTGTAATCCGGATGAAAAACCACCCTTTCCATGCGTTCCGCGTCACTGCAGTATTCTTTCCGGATGGTATGGCTTTTTCCGGATCCGGGGACGCCGTACAGCAGAATGTTTTCCCCGCCGGTGACTCTCTGCTCCCGCTCCTGATGCGCCTCCTCCGGGGGAAACACTTCCTCCAGGTCAACGGAAAGCATCTCCCGCACAATCTTCCGGAAAACCCCCGGACTGATCTGGATCACATCCTCCTGCTCCGGGTCTTTTCCAATGTCATGGCCCGAAAGGCTTACGCCATCCCAGACCTCGTATTTTTTCCAGAGGTACCCCTCTCCCTGGGCCTCCAGCCAGATATTCACTTCCCCGTGGGGATGCCTTTTATAGACCAGTATCTGGTCACCCTGGGCAAAACGGTCCCCGGTCAGCGTATTTTCCGGGTTTGCCAGCCGGAACCGGACAGCCGCCGTCGTGTCAGCCATGGAAAATGTATTCACATAGGAATCAACAGCCATAATATAATAACGGCTCATGGTCATTCCTCCATCATAAACTCATTCTTTTTCCAACCGTAAAATTCCTGTATCCGGATGGTATTCTCAAAGATATCCACAAGGCCGATATCTTTGAAGGAATAGGCGCCCAGAATGCTTTTCCCCTCTATCTCAATGTCATAAAAATCAGTGGTGTCAGGAGAATTATTCTGTTTTTTGGCCCTCTTCAGGAATATAATGCGCAGATGCCCTTCCAGCTGTCCGTTCCGCAGCCCGGCAGTCATCATCCGTTCCGGGGTCAGTATCTCGAATCCATCCCTGGCTTTCTGAAAGGCGATTCTGTCCGGATGCTTCCGGGTCCTGACATAATATTCCGTTCTGGAGGAATAAATTCTTTTCTCAAAAATAATCTCGTCCCCGGCCTCCAGGCGACTGCGCCTGTAGTACGGGCCAAGCCCTGAAAGACGCTTTTCCCGGGCCACGGTATACTTTACCGCAACCCTGTCCCCCATCTCCGGATCCGTAAACCACACCGTCTGGTCCGCGGCCTGGAAAATATCCCCCACATACAGTTCGCTGGGGATCAGGACATAGGAATCGTGGGTTCCCCCTTTCCCCAGCTGGGTGTTATTTAACTGCTTTATCAGCTGAATCACCTTCATACCTTGTCCCCTGCCCCTTCAACATTCCAAAACCGCCTCTTTCCCCTTCACAACCTTTCCCGTTCCCGGCTACTCCAGGTACTTTCTGATCACCGAGGCAATCCCCCTGGCCATCAGGGGAGGAACCGCATTTCCGATCTGCATATACGTTTTCAGATAAGCCCCCAGGAACAGATAATCATCCGGAAACGACTGGACTCTGGCTGCCTCCCTGGGCGTCAGCGCCCTCACCTGGGAAGGGTGGATATGGGAATGGCAGTCCATGCGCAGATGTGCCGTGATGGTCCTGCAGGGCCGGTCCCCATGGAGCTTGTAATACTTGTCTTTAAAGCAGTGGTTTCTGTGGGCATAGGGCATAATGTCCGCGATTTTCTCATCCGTGGCATCATCCCCCGGCGCCAGGCGCTTATAGATCTCGTAATTGACATCGCTGAGATACCGGGCCTTATGATTAAAGGTATAAGGAATGTCTCTCCCCTGGTTGATGAGTTTCAAATAAGCATTCTCATTCTTTTCATAAGGGTTTCCCTCTATTTTCTTTCCCGTCAGCTGGCTGTCCGTCTCATTCTGGTTCTTGATCCGGGGCGCTTCCAGAGGCCTGATATCGTCCAGGGCATCCTGCAGGACAAAGGTTCTGCCGCCTTTGCAGTCCTCCTCTATCCGGTCAAATATCATCCGGGGCGTAACTTTCCTGTCCTCCATCACATCATTCCGGACAGCGATATAAATCAGGCGCTCCCTGCTCTGGGCCACGGAAAAGTCCTGGGAATTTAAGAGCCGGTACTGAACCCTGTAGGAATATTCCTTTCCGTTTTTCCGAATCTTCAGGCTCTCATAATCCTCCACCACCTGCTGCGCCACCTTCAGCATCCCCCTGACATTTTCCATCACCACAAATCTGGGGGCGATTTTTTCCACCGCCTGTAAGAAATATTTGTACAGTTTGTTTCTGGGATCGTCAATGACGCGCTGTCTGTTCGCCTCGCTGAATCCCTGGCAGGGAGGTCCTCCCACCACTACGTCAATGTCTTCCCTGATGTAGTCCCCGATATGGTCCACAATCTGCTTGATGTCGCCCTGAATCAGCCTGTCAGACGGTAGTTCCGGATGATTGTACCGGTAGGTCCGGATGCAGACGTCTTCTATGTCGTTGGCCAGTTTTACCTGAAAACCCTCCTGCCGAAACCCCAGGCTCAGGCCTCCTGCCCCGCAGAAAAAATCCACCAGCGTATGTCCTTTTTTTCCGGCCCCTTCCCGCTGGATTCTTTTTCTTTCCTGGTTTGACAGCTTGTCCAGGGTTCCCCCCAGCTCCCTTTTATGCGATACCGCAAAGGCCACCGCCTTCCGGAAACGGCTGTAGTCCTCCCTGACCGCCTTTTCCAGCAGGGGCAGTTCCTCCTTTCCGTCAATCACACCCATCCTTATCATTTCCGCCGTGACGGCGTCCTGCTCCACAGCCGCTCCCGCAGCCCCGGTCTCAAAGGGAATGTGATTTTTTTCACAGAAAGCTTCCACCAGCCTGATATATATCTTCACCTGTTCCTGAAAGAAATTCTGCTCCGTTTTATTGTCCAATTTACCGGCTGAGTGAAATATCATTTCCCGCTTCCTCGCTATCTGTCTCTCTCAGTTTTACCAGCATGGCCGCCGCTATGGCCTCTGCCAGCAGGGGCGGCACCGCGTTTCCGATCTGCTTAAACTGCTCCGTCCTGGGCCCCCGGAATATAAAATCATCCGGAAAAGACTGTATTCTGGCAGCCTCCCTCACCGTGAAAGTCCGTCTCTGCCGGTAATCCGGATGGATAAACTGGTTTCCATCCTTATATAAATGGGCAATGATGGTTTTCGAGGGCAGGTCCCACCATTGCACCGTATAACTGTTTCCGAAAACCCTGGCCTTTTCATGCCTTAAATCTTCCCTTTTTTCCAGCATTTCCTGGAATGTCCAGTGGTTTTTCGCCATGGTCTCATATCTCTGCATATCCGTTTCGTTGTGCCCCCTGGCCACATGGTCCCGCAGCACCTTCAGGCCGGGGGCGCCGATTTTCTGCAAAAAATCATTGCCGTATGTATATTGGAAGGGGATTTCCGGTGCCCCTTCCCCCTGCCGCAGAAAGGGCAGCTCGCCTATGGCATCCCGCACCGTCACATATTTCTCCAGGCTTCCCCGGGATTCCTCCGGCATTTCCGGGTCGTAATGGGTCTTTTTTACTGCCTCGTACATCTCTTCCGGCTCTGTCTTTAAATCCCTCCGGACCCCCATGATAATGACCCTTTTCCTGATCTGGGGCACCCCGTAATTGGCGGAATTCAGCACATTCATTCCCGGATCAAATTTCACTTTATAATGTTCCCCAAGGGCCTCCACCACCCTGTTGACGATATGTTCCCCTTTGATTTTGGCCGTCAGCAGCCCCGTCACATTCTCAAAGACAAAAAATCTTGGCAGATAATGGTTCAGCACCTTCACATAGCTCTCAAAAAGATAATTTCTGGGATCCTCCTGCATTCCGTGATCGTCTTTCGCCCGCCCCAGGCTGGAGTATGCCTGGCAGGGCGGCCCCCCGATAATCAGGTCAACCTTCCGTCCTCCCACGGCCTTTTCCATGCGCTCCAGCACATCTTCCCGGGTGATATCCATTTCCAGCACGGCTTCCCCGGCATTTTCGTATCCGTAATGCCGCATTCTGGTCCGAAGGGTTTCGCAGGCCGCAGGATTGATTTCCACATGGGCCAGGGCATGATATCCCCGTCTGTAAAATCCTTCGCTGAGCCCCCCGCAGCCCGCAAACAAATCTATAAAACAATATTCCCGCATCTGTCCTCCCAAATCATTCCCTGCCGTTTTCCCCAGGGCGTGTCTGAAAATCCATTCCCGCAGCCTGCACGGGCGCCGGAATGACTATTTGTCCTGAATCCGGCCATGCAGTTCCTGCAGGGAATGCACCTGGCCGTTGCCCTCCCGCTGTACATGGAGAATTCCTTCCACGGTGGCCCTGGCGGCGGCAATGGTGGTCATATAAGGAATCTTGGCCTTTATGGCCGCCTTTCTCAGATAGCTGTCGTCATATTCACTGTCATCTCCCACAGGGGAATTGATAATCAGGTCAATCTCACCGTTGGTAATCAGATCCAGCAGATTGGGCCTGCCCTCATAGAGCTTTTTCACCGGCTCCGCGGGAATTCCTTCCTCCTGCAGCAGGGCGCAGGTGCTCCTGGTGGCAAGAATATGGAATCCGGCCTCATGGAACGCCTTTCCCACCTGGGCCACTTCGGATTTGTCCCTGCGGTTTACGCTGATCAGCACCCTGCCCTGCAGGGGCAGGCTGGTGCGGGTAGCCTCCTGGGATTTGAAAAACGCCTCGCCCACAGAACGGGACAGCCCCAGCACCTCCCCGGTGGAGCGCATTTCCGGCCCCAGAAGCGGATCCACTTCCGGAAACATATTAAAGGGGAATACCGCCTCTTTCACACCGTAGTAGGGAATATCCTGCTCTTTCAGGCCGGGCACGGGGGAAGGCCTTCCCGTGATGTCTGCCGTAATGATCTCCGTGGCCAGGGGAACCATGCGGATATTGCATACCTTTGATACCAGCGGAACGGTCCGGGATGCCCTGGGATTGGCCTCCAGCACATACACTCTGTCGTTCTCGATGGCATACTGCATGTTCATCAGTCCCCGCACATGCATTTCCTCGGCAATCTTTCTGGTGTATTCCTTGATGGTGGCAACATTTTCTTCCGAAATATGTCTGGAAGGAATGATGCAGGCCGAATCCCCGGAGTGGATTCCCGCCAGTTCTATATGCTCCATGACAGCGGGCACAAAGGCATGGGTTCCGTCGCTTATGGCATCTGCCTCGCACTCCGTCGCATGGTTCAGGAAGCGGTCTATGAGAATGGGTCTGTCCGGTGTCACGCCCACTGCCGCCTTCATATAATCCACCAGGCTCTCATCATGGTACACCACTTCCATGCCGCGCCCGCCCAGCACATAGGAGGGACGCACCATCACGGGATAACCGATTCTGCGGGCAATCTCCAGGGCCTCTTCCACCGTGGCCGCCATACCGGATTCCGGCATGGGAATCCCCAGTTTATCCATCATGGCCCGGAACAGATCCCTGTCCTCTGCCAGGTCAATCACTTCCGGCGCGGTGCCCAGAATACGCACACCGTTTTTCTCCAGATCCGCCGCCAGGTTCAGGGGGGTCTGTCCGCCGAACTGGGCGATGACGCCCACCGGCTGTTCCTTCTTATAAATGCTCAGCACATCTTCCAGCGTCAGCGGCTCAAAATAAAGCTTGTCCGATGTGTCGTAATCCGTGGATACCGTCTCCGGGTTGCAGTTCACAATGATGGTCTCAAAGCCCAGCTTTTTCAGCGCCATGGAAGCATGGACACAGCAATAGTCAAACTCGATTCCCTGCCCGATACGGTTGGGGCCGCCCCCAAGGATCATCACCTTGGGTTTATCGGTGCGGACAGGGTTTTTGTCCGGGGCATTATAAGTGGAATAGTAATAAGCGCTGTCCGGCGTGCCGCTCACATGAACGCCCTCCCAGTTCTCCTCCACACCCAGAAGTATGCGCCTCTCCCGGATCTCCTCTTCCGGCACCTCCAGCAGCCTGCTTAAATACTGGTCAGAAAATCCGTCCTTCTTGGCCCTGACCAGCAGGTCATCAGCGGGAAGCTTACCCTTTTCTTTTAAAAGTTCCAGTTCTTCCTGTGCCAGTTCCTTCATCTGTTCGATAAACCACATTTTTACATGCGTAATTTCATGAATTTCTTCCGGGGACGCGCCTTTTATCAATGCCTCGTACATGATAAAATGCCGTTCACTGGAAGGGGTAATCAGCAGCCGCAGAAGCTGTTCCTTTGTTTTTTCCTGAAACCGGGGAATCTGTCCCAGTCCGTATCTGCCGATCTCCAGGGAACGGATGGCTTTCTGGAAAGCCTCCTTATAGTTTTTGCCGATGCTCATGACCTCGCCCACGGCCCGCATCTGCGTGCCCAGCCTGTCCTCCACGCCCTTGAACTTCTCAAAAGCCCACCGTGCAAATTTAATCACCACATAATCCCCGCCCGGCACGTATTTGTCCAGGGTACCGTATTTTCCGCAGGGAATTTCCTTCAGAGTCAGCCCCGCCGCCAGCATGGCGCTCACCAGCGCAATGGGAAAGCCCGTGGCCTTGGAGGCCAGCGCCGAGGACCGGGAGGTCCTGGGATTGATTTCTATGACGATAATCCTGTCGCTCACCGGGTCGTGGGCAAACTGTACATTGGTTCCGCCGATGACCTGCACGGATTCCACAATGCGGTAGGCCTGTTCCTGCAGTCTTTCCTGCAGTTCCCCGGATATGGTCAGCATGGGGGCGGCGCAGAAGGAATCTCCCGTATGCACGCCCAGGGGATCAATATTCTCAATAAAGCAGACCGTAATCATATTGCCGTCCGCGTCCCGCACCACTTCCAGTTCCAGCTCTTCCCAGCCAAGAATGGACTCCTCCACAAGGACCTGGCCCACCAGGGAAGCCTGCAGCCCCCTGGCACATACGGTCCGCAGTTCGTCTTTATTGTAAACCAGGCCGCCTCCGGCTCCGCCCATGGTGTAGGCCGGCCGCAGAACCACCGGGTATTTGAGCCGGTCCGCAATGTCCAGTGCCTCCTCCACGGTATATGCCACTTCGCTCCTGGCCATCTCGATTCCCAGGGCATTCATTGCATTTTTGAATGCAATCCGGTCCTCGCCGCGCTCGATGGCATCCACCTGCACGCCGATAACCTTCACCTGATATTTTTCCAGAATTCCCGCACCGGCAAGCTCCGCGCAGAGATTCAGCCCGGACTGCCCTCCCAGATTGGGCAGCAGTGCGTCCGGACGCTCCTTTGCAATGATCTGCTCCAGCCTCTCCTTGTTCAGCGGCTCAATATAAGTCACGTCTGCCATCTCCGGATCCGTCATAATGGTGGCAGGGTTGGAATTTACCAATACAATCTCATATCCCAGCTTTTTCAGCGCCTTGCACGCCTGGGTGCCGGAATAGTCAAACTCACAGGCCTGGCCGATGATAATGGGACCGGAACCTATAATCAACACTTTGTGAATGTCAGTTCTCTGCGGCATATTCTGTTTTATCCTCCTGTTCCTGTCAATGATGCTTTGAAAAGGGCAGCATGGCATTTATGGCCATTCGGCCTCTCCTTTATTATGGACTTATTTTACCATGCTGTTAATGACCAGCATGGTATTGATGGCCATTCGGCCTCTCCCTTTCATGAATATGGACTTATTTTACCATGCTGTTAATGACCAGCATGGTATTGATGGCCATTCGGCCTCTCCCTTTCATGAATATGGACTTATTTTACCATAACTTATAGTGTTTGCATATATAGAAATTCTGTGATTTCCTGATCTGTGGTGAAGGGTTGGAATTTGCCGGATTCTTTTTCAGGAATATGTTTTCTCCTGAAAATCTTTGAAAATATTTTTTGTGCAAATGGCAATCACAAGCGATACCACACCGGAAAACAAAACCACGGCATATTCGCAGCCTTTACAAAGCTCAAACAGGACGCCATATAATGCACTGCCCAGCGGCTGTGCGCACATGGAAACGGTAAAAATTACGGCAATCACCTTTCCGATTAAATTTTGCGGGGTTTCTTTCTGGATAAACGCCATCATCTGCACGGTAAAAACTGTCGAAAACACCATGATGCCAAAGCAGCATACGGTTATGACAATATAATGAAGGATGGCAGATGTGAACAGCATCAGTGCCGCACTGACCGGAAACACACATACCGCGCAAATGATTACCAGGCTGCCCGCTTTATGAATCGCCAGCTTATTTGAGAAAATGCCGGCGCCAATCCCCCCTGCCAGTCCGCCTGCCGCCATCGCCCCCTCTGCAAAGCCATACAGCCTGTTTGCCTGCGAAGCCTCCAGATTCAATACTTCTGTGATCAGATACGGCAATGCGACAATGATCATTGCTGCCAGAAACAAATTAATTCCGCAGATTACAAGAAGGGCTTTCCCGATAGCAGGCTTCTCCTTCCGGATAAAACGGATGCTCTCCGCAAAATCATTTCCGGCGGTCTTCAATATGCCGCCATCTGAAACCTGCTTCCGGAACGGTATTTTGATGAAAATTTCCATCACTGCCGACAAGACGAAACAGATTGCGCAAACCCACAATATAGGCTCTAAGCCGTATGCACTATATAAAACCCCTCCAATTGCAGGACCGGCCAGAGACGCAAAAGAACTCACCGTATTGATAATGGAATTAGCCGCCATATAATGCTCCTGGCTGGTAAGCGCCGGAATACTTGCCTGCACAGACGGCTGATATGCCCCCGCAATGCCATACAGAAGCATCATTGTAACCGTCAGAAGAAGGATGAGATTCCCTCCGTTCATAAGCAGGGAAAAGGCTGTGATAACCGCTGCCGTAAGAAAATCCAGTATTACCATAATATTTCTTTTATTGACTCTGTCTGCAATGATGCCGCCAACGGGTGACAGCAAAATGGCAGGAATAAAAGCGCAGGCCGTGACAGTCCCGTAAAGCGCCGATGATCCTGTCAAATTCAATAAATACAGCGGCAGCGCAAACCTTATTGTCGCATTCCCAAACAAAGAAATAATCTGGCCCGCCACCACCAATGTAAAATCCTTTGAAAATAATTTTTGATTCATTCTCCAAACCTCCGTTCTTTCATTCTGATTACAGTTTTTTCAAAGCCGGAATGATTTTTCCCTCCGTAATTCTCAGCTTTTTAACAAAAAACGCATCCATATGCAACTATACGGTATTTTTAGTACCGCGCGACGGTATGTATATTCCGTAAAATATATCTGTCCCTTTTACAAGACAGATATCAGACACACTGTGGCAGCACAGAGCCACTGCGTATGTTTTTCATTACTTGTTCTTTTGATAGATAGATGTCAGCTCCTGCACTCTCTCCAGTATTTCACGGTCCACAATATCCAGCCCAAAGCCCTGCAGCATCTGCTGGAACACCATAAATTTACGGTAGGATTCTTCCTGGGAACTATCAAATATCATGGGATTCATCCAGACATTTGCCGCAAGTAAAATCAGTTCCGCCAATTGCTCCGGATAATCCGTTTTGATGGAACCGTCTGCAATCCCCTGCCTGATAATCGGCTGAATATAGTTTGGCGCCGCATTATCTATGGTATCGTGCAAAAGACTGAAAAGAAGTCTCGGATTATCATGGAAGCCCGGAGCCACTGTAAAAATATCATTCTGTACCGGCCGGCTGATGGATTCCCTGAAAATAGTCTTCAGCTTTTCCCTGCCGTTAAGGTCCCGGCGGTCACGAATGTCTGCAAGCATCTGGTTGGATTCTGCCGTCATCCTGTCTGTAACAGCCATCAGAATATCTTCCTTTGACTTAAAATGATGATAGATCGCACCTTTGCTGAGACCGCCTAAATTATCAATAATATCCTGAATGGAAGTATGCTCATATCCTTTTTCCATAAACAGGCGAAAAGCAACATCCAATATCAACTGAATGGTTTCTTCCGGGTGCTTATTCCTTGCCATTTTCCTCACCTCCTATACATACCTATGGTATGTATATTATCATACCACAGGTATGTTTGTCAATACATCTGATGCCGCGGATTTTCGGCAGCCCCGAAACTTTGCGCGGATATCCAATGGTTCTTTTGTATTTGCCGCTATTGTATCTCCCGGGGAATCGTGCTAAAATCAAATACAACGCTGCAGAGCAGAAAGCGTCCAAAGGACACTTTGGTATTTGACCCTCTCGGCATTCGCCAACCGGCTCATTGCTCGCGGGAGTAAACAGGCAGGCATTATCTTGGCCGCAATGATATTACTATGAAACAGAATCTTGCGGGGGATAAAAAAGCGCAGACTGTCCCTATAAC
>CAJTLR010000066.1:7197-20362 GCA_910577185.1 uncultured Acetatifactor sp. | reverse complement strand
CTCCCACAAATTGTGAAGCACATCTGGCAAAAAGCAATTTTCAAACACGCTCTGGTAATGGTTTCTTCCCCGAAAAACACATGCCGTAAACATTTTTTATAAAAAGCCTTGACAAATGGGAAAAAAGCCGCTAAAATGAACATTGTTCAATTTGTTGGGGGTAATGCCATGAATACTGTTGTGACTTCCAGAAAAGCCATTCTTGACGTAAGCCGGACTCTGATGAAGAGCCGGGGCTGGGCCGCAGTCAACATCCGTGCAGTGGCTGCCGCATGTGATGTTTCCGTAGGTACCATATACAATTATTTCGGTTCCAAATCGGAACTGATCACCGCAACCGTGGAAAGCATCTGGCAGGATATATTCCACTTTCCGGAGCAGCCCCATGCCTTTGACCGTTTTACAGACTGCCTTGCATGGGCTTTTGACTGTATGAAAGCCGGTAATGAAAAATACCCGGGTTTTTTTACATTGCATTCCATGGGTTTTCTGGAAGAGGAAAAATCCAATGGGAAAGAAGCCATGAATCAGTCATGGCGACACATTCAAAATGCATTGTATACGGTTCTGACAAACGATAAGAACCTTCGCCCGGGGATATTTGACCAGGCTTTTACACCGGAAAAATTTGTGGATATTATATTTTCTCTGATGGTTTCTGCTCTGCTGCTGCAGAATTACGATTGCAGCGGCATACTGGAAATAACACGCAGGATAATTTACTGACCGAAAATTCCCGGAAACAGACGGGAATTTTTAACCGGAAAAATGAACATTGTTCAGAAAGGAGGAAAACCACTTCGCCTCCCGACGATGTCAGGCAGCACCATGGTATCTCGATACCATGGGATCAAGATACCATGGTATCAAGATACCATAGGATCCCAATACCATAGGATCCCAATACCATAGGATCCCGATACCATGGGATCAAGATACCATAGGATCCCAATACCATAGGATCCCGATACCATAGGAAAATTCATCTCAGCATAAAAACAAAAAAGAAAGGAAACATTTATGCAGGCTATTGTAGAAACTTTATTTGATACGGTATACTTAATTTCCGTGGTCACCATCGGCATTCTGATGATTTTGAAAAACAAGGGCAGCAGGCAATACCTTTTATTCGGTATTATGGCCGTGGTACTGGGCGCCGGAGATGCGTTCCACCTGGTACCCCGTGCAGTCGCCCTTTGTACCACAGGCCTGGACAATTTCACCAGGGCCCTGGGAACAGGGAAATTTATTACTTCCATCACCATGACCATCTTTTATGTGCTGCTATACTATGTATGGAGGACTCGATACCATATTATGGGGCAAAAAAATATCACCATTCTGGTATATTTTCTTTCGGCCCTGCGGATCATATTGTGCCTATTCCCCCAGAATCACTGGCTGGATGGCATTCCCTCCCTTTCCTGGGGAATTTACCGCAACATCCCCTTTGCGCTGCTGGGAATTGTCATAATCCTTTTGTTTTATAAAAGTGCAAAGGAAATGGAAGACTCCCCATTCCGTTATATGTGGCTGACCATCGTACTCAGTTTCGGCTTCTACATTCCGGTGGTACTCTGGGCCGACACGGTTCCCATGATCGGTATGCTGATGATTCCCAAGACATGCGCCTATGTGTGGACCGTTGTTATCGGCTATCGGACCATGATCCGGGAAAACCAGGAATAAAAGAAATCCGGGGGTACCATGCGTAGGGAAGATTTATCTTCCACTGCTCACCCCGCGACCCCTGCGCCGCTTTAGCGGCATAATTCCAGGTGTGAGGCATAGGGCTGCGCAAAAAAAGAAACGGCCGGGTGGCATTTCACATGCCGCCTGGCCGTTTTTCTGCGCATGGGCGCATATGGAGAATTGTTGCTGACGCAACATGCGCCCGGCGCGGCGAGTAGTGGAGAAGGGCGTTCCCCTACTCGATCCATCTCAAAGATATTTCACCCTGGTCTCGTCCAGAAATCCTTTCGCCTCCGGCGACTCATCGGCCTCGCCCACAGCCACCACCGCAAACGGAATACTTTCCACATCCAGGAGCTTTTGCATGGCCTCCACCCGGTGCTCCAGCGGATAACACCCGCACCAGCAGCTGCCGTATCCCAGCTCCCCTGCCGCCAGCAGGATATTTTCCACTGCCGCGCCACAGTCCTGGGGCCAGAATCCGGGGCAGATGTTTTCCTGCACCCATGGCCTGCCGCAGACAACAATTGCCAGCGGGGCAGTCCGCAGCATCTGTGTGAAAGGCATGGCTGTCATGATCTGTTCCTTCACATCCCTGCTTTCCACCACCACAAATTCCCATGGGCGCGTATTGCAGGCGCTGGGCGCCATCATGGCCGCCTCCAGCAGCTGCGTGACGATTTCCCCGGGAACCGCCACGTCCGGTTTATATTTGCGGATACTCCTGCGGGATTTGATTGCTTCCAGTGTGTTCATGCTGATTTTCCTTTTCTCTTTGTTTCCTTTTATCATTGAGGCGCATAAAAATACACATTTTTCCGAAACGGGAAACCACCTTTTACGGACCGGTTATCTTAACCCGCCGCTTATCCCCCGGGGTCCTACAGGAGCGAGTCTATCTTGGCTCCCTTGATATCTTCCACCACCAGGTTCATTTTGTTTACGATATTTTGAATTTCCTGCTGGATTTCCGTCTGTGCATTTTCCAGGTCTGCCATCTCCTCAAGAGGCATATCCTCCATGAGTTCTTCCAGTTCCTTTTCGTTCTCTTTCCGTTTCTCCAGAATTTCTTCCTGCTCTTCCTTTTTCTCCTTGATCTCCTCGGCCTGTTCCTCTTTTTCTTCCTGTTCCTGGTCGATATGCTCCTTTGTCTCTTCCATCACCATGCCGATAACTTCCTCCGAAGCGGCTTTCCTGACCTCTTCCGCCTGCTTCTGGGCGTCCACAATGGTATGGGTCTTACGCCGCTCCTCCCGGATTCCCCGGATGACGGCATTTTCCTGCTCTATCTTTTTCTCCGCGGTAAAGGCATTTATCTGATGTGTCCTGGCCGCCTTATCCAGTTCCAGCACACGGCTCTGGTATTCCGTGAGTTCCTTTCCCTGTATCTGCGCAAGACGCTCTTCCTCCTCCGCCGTCAGCTCGCCCTCCGACCAGGGAAGGCCCACTGAGCCGGCTTTCCGGAGCAGTTCCAGGTCTTTCTGTTCCTGACTGTCGGGGTCAATGTCATAGGCCTTCATCAGTTCATCCTTTTTCTCATTGATGTCCCGCAGGCTGTCCTGAGCCTCTTTATACTCGGCCTTCAGATTTTTGAGCCTTTCCTTGCTTCCGGCGATCTCCTGGTCTAACTTCTTGTCGCCGTCCCAGGCATCGCCCACAATCTTCAGCGCCCGCTCCTGGGCCTGGGCTTTCTTTTGCTGTATCCGGTCCCTCAGGGAAAACTCGTTCATCAGATTTCCCGCATAAAAGGTTTTGCTATTTTCTTCCCGGGCTGATCCGTTTTCCGTTTTCCCCAACTGTGCATTGTTTCGCGTGTCCCCGCTAAAAACAGTGATATTATTCTGTACTTTCATGCTCCTATTCCTCCATCCATGGATGCCGTCCGCACCATTCCGCCAGTTCCCTGCCGCCGGGAATTACGCAATATGGCGCACACCGTTCCCTCCGTTCTCGGCAGCCATAACGCTGCCTGCCGCCTGGGATTTCCATAACTTTCCATACAGCTTTACAGTTCTATGTCAACCATGGCGCCCTTCATCTCTTCTGCCGCCAGGCTGATTTCATTCAGGATACCCTCCATCTGATTCCTGACCTCCTGGAAAATCCGGCTTTTGTCAGCCATCTCCTCCACAGGCTTCTCCTCTTCCAGGAGCTTCTCCAGTTCTTCATCCCTCTCGTCCCTTTTTTCCCGGATCTCCTCCTGCTCTTCCCTCTTTTCCTCGATCTCCCCGGCTTGTTCTTCCCGGTCTTCCTTCTCCTGGTCTATCTTTTCCTTAGCGTCTTCCACCACCAGATTCACCACTTCATCCGTGACGGATTCCATGACATCTTCCGCATTTTCCTGGGCATCCGTCATGTTGTGGTGCTTCAGCTTCTCCTGGCGGATCTTGTGGATAACCATATCGTCTTTCAGAATCCGGGCATTATTGGAAGAAATCATTCCCCGGTAATAGCTGGCCGTACGATGGATTTCCAGCGCCCGTCTCTGGTATTCTGTCTTCTCCTTTTTGTCGATTCTGGCAAGGCGCTCCTGATCTTCTTCTGTGGGATGAAAATCACAATTCCATCTCCGTTTCATCAGTTCCAGCTCTTTTTGCTCCTCGCTGTTGATTTCCACGCCGAACTGTTCCCGCAGTTCTCTTTCCATCCGGTTCACTTCCTTCAGGTTTTCCAGCGTCCCCTCATTCTCTTCCCGCAGTTCCCGGATGCGTTCCCTTCTCACATTGATCTCATCATCCAATATCCGGTCCGCATCCCAGGCGTCATTCACAATCTTCAGGGCGCGCTTCTGCGCCATTTCCCGTCTCTTCCCGATCCGGTCCTGCAGGGAGGCGCTGCCCAGAACATCCCCTGCAAACACGGTTTTGTTCTGCTGGTTTTTTTCCTTTCCCCTGGGATTTAACCTATCCTGGAGCCCGCTTTCCGGCACACCCTGAGAGTATACCGTTATACTTTTATTCTGTACCTGCATACCCCATCCTTTCTGACCTCCCCGCCGGGCTCCCCAACATGTTATCCCCGGGGGTGGACTCTCCTGTCTTTCCTTCTCAATTCTATATCGGCAGTTTTCTTTTGCTTCGATACCTTTTTTCCCAAAATGCACGGTTTTTTCTCCGGTGCAGGTTCAGGATGGCAGGCATTTCCCCTGGTTTTTCATGCTTCAAACTGGGAATGGTACAGTGTGGCGTAGAAGCCCTTCCTGGCCAGCAGGGTTTCATGGCTGCCCTGCTCTATGATATTGCCATCCTTCATCACCAGGATAATATCTGCCTCCTGAATGGTGGAAAGTCTGTGGGCCACTATAAAACTGGTCCTGCCTTCCATCATTTTGGCGAAAGCATTCTGGATCCGCAGTTCCGTGCGGGTATCTATGGAGGATGTAGCCTCGTCCAGAATCAGCATGGGCGGCAGGCACAGCATCACCCTGGCAATGCACAAGAGCTGTTTCTGTCCCTGGGAAAGGCTTCCCCCGTCCTCGGTAATCACGGTATCATATCCCTCCGGCAGACGCTTGATAAAGCTGTGGGCATGGGCCGCCCTGGCCGCCTGCTCCACTTCCTCCGGCGTGGCTTCGGGCCGTCCCATGCGGATATTGTCCCGTATGGTGCCCGCCCGCAGCCAGGTTTCCTGCAGCACCATGCCGTAGCTTGTTCGGAGGCTCCCTCTCGTAATATCCCTGATATCCCTGCCGTCCACCCTGATTTTTCCGCTGTCCACATCATAAAAACGCATCAGCAGATTGATGACGGTGGTCTTGCCGCATCCCGTGGGGCCCACAATGGCCACCCGCTGTCCGGGCTTTACATCCAGGTTAAAATTCTGAATCAGCTTTTTTTCCGGCACATAGCTGAAATTGACATTTTCCAGGGCCACATTTCCCCTGGCATGGGTCAGCACAATGGCATTTTCCCTGTCGGGAACCTGGGGTTCTTCCCCGATCAGCTCAAAAATCCTGCCGGCACATGCCAGTGCGTTCTGCAGTTCCGTCACCACACCCGATATTTCGTTAAAAGGCTTGGTATACTGGTTTGCATAGCTCAGAAAGCAGGACAGCCGCCCCACGCTGATTCCGCCCCGTATGGCGACGAAAGCGCCGAAGATTCCCACTCCCGCATACACCAGGCTGTTCACGAAACGGGTGGCCGGATTGGTTATGGAGGAGAAGAAAATCGCCTTCAGGGAGCATTTCTCCAGCCTGCCGTTGATCTCGGCAAACTCTTTTTCCACAGCCTCCTCCCGGGAGAAAATCTTCACGATTTTCTGGTTCCCGATCATCTCTTCGATGAGAGAGGTCTGTTCCCCCCTGGTCTCAGACTGCAGCTGAAACATGGAATAGGTCCTGGTGGCGATAAATCTTGCCACAAGGAAGGAGACCGGCGTAATGCACACCACCACCAGCGCGATGGGCACATTGGTGGCCAGCATGAAGACAAGGGTGCCCAGAATGGTCAGCACGCCGGTAAACAGCTGGGTGAATCCCATGAGCAGACCGTCCGCGAAGGTGTCCACATCCGCGATGATCCGGCTCACAATATCCCCGTAGGATTTGGAATCCAGATATTTTAACGGAAGCTGTTCCAGTTTCCGGAAGGCATCCTCCCGGATGTCCCTGACCACCTGGTAAGTGATATGATTGTTGCAGGTATTCATCACCCACTGGGCCAGGGCCGTCACTGCCATGGCAATCCCGATCTTTTTCATCACCAGGAAAACACCCGCAAAGTCCACGGCGCCCTTTCCCAGCAGCAAATCCACCGCATCTCCGGTGAGAATGGGGACATAGAGTGTCAAAACCACTGTCACTGCCGCCAGAAAAAGGGAAAATCCCACCATCACCCAGTATTTTCTGATATAGGTCAGCACTTGTCTCAATGCCGCCATTTGACTTGAATGGTCTATTTTCTTTTTCCCGTTTTTCTTATCTGCCGCCATTTGAGACACCCCCTTTCTTCTCCGTTCCCGCGGCCCGGTCCGCGCCGGATGCTTTCGCCGCCTTCAGGCGTTCCTCCGGATACTGGGAATAATAAATTTCCTTATATACTTCACAATTTTCCAACAATTCATCATGGGTTCCGATTCCCGCCATCTCGCCGTCATCCAGCACAATGATCTTGTCTGCATGGCGTATGGAAGACGCCCTCTGGGAGACGATAAAGGTGGTTGCGCCTCCCTCCAGGTTCCGCAAAGCGCTCCTGAGTTTCGCATCCGTGGCGTAGTCCAGCGCGGACGCGCTGTCGTCCAGAATCAGGATCTGGGGCCTGCGCACCAGCGCCCTGGCTATGGTCAGCCTCTGTCTCTGTCCTCCGGAAAGGTTTTTGCCGTTCTGGGCAATCTCCGCATCCAGACCGTTTTCTTTTCCTTCCACCACTTCCCTGGCCTGGGCCGTGTCAATGGCCTGCCACATTTCTTCCTCCGTGGCGTCCGGCTTTCCCCACTGGAGGTTGCTGCGTATGGTTCCCTTGAACAGCACCGCTTTCTGGGGCACCACGCCCACGCGCTGCCGCAGTTCCTCCTGGGACATCCCGCTGATATCCCTGCCTTCCAGTCTTATGGCCCCCTCCGTCACCGGATAAAAACCGGGAATCAGGTTTACCAGGGAAGACTTGCCGGAACCGGTACCGCCGATGATACCCACGGTCTCTCCCTTCCGCACGGAAAAATCGATTCCGTGGAGTGTGTTGGCGCCGGCTCCCGCATAGGCGAATGCCACATGGTCAAACTGCAGGAAAGGCGCCGCATCCCCGGTGCTGTTCCCTGCGGCCCCGCTCTCTATCCCTTCCGGGGTCTGGTTTTCAAACGCAAACACACTTGCCACCCTGTCCGCGCAGGCAAGGGCCTTGGTGATGGTGATGATCAGATTTGCCAGCTTCACCAGTTCCACCAGAATCTGGGACATGTAGTTGATGATAGCCACCACCTCGCCCTGGCTTAAATTACCCACATTCACCTGAATGGCGCCGGTATAAATCAGCGCTATGATGGCGCCGTTCACCACCAGATACGTCACCGGATTCATCACGGCGCTGATTTTTCCCACAAAGATCTGGCTGTCCGCCAGTGCCCTGGTGCTGTCCTGAAACCGCTTCTCTTCCACCTCTTCCTGGTGAAATGCCCGGATGACCCGGACGCCCGTCAGGTTTTCCCTGGTAATGCCCAGCACCTTGTCCAGCCCTGCCTGCACCTTTTTATACAGGGGCATGGTCCACATCATGATGCCGAACACCACCAGGGCCAGCAGGGGAATGGCCACCACAAAAATCAGTGCGCTTTTGACATCAATGGTAAATGCCATGATCATGGCCCCGAACACAATGATGGGAGAACGGAGAAACAGACGCAGGACCATGTTCACGCCCGACTGCACCTGGTTGATGTCGCTGGTCATGCGGGTGATCATGGTGGAAGTCCCGGCCTTGTCAATATTGGTAAAATCCAGTCCCTGAATGTGGTCAAACAAGGCCTGGCGCAGCTTTGTGGAAAAGCCCACGGCTGCTTTTGCGGCAAAATACTGTGCCGTAATGGATGACACCAGACCCACAACCGCCAGTGTCAGCAGACAAAGACCCATTCTGCCGATATAACCCATGTCCTTCTGTGCAATTCCCCGGTCGATAATATTTGCCATCACAAGGGGAACCAGCAATTCAAAAAAAGCCTCCAGCAGCTTAAAAAGCGGCGCCAGAACGGACTCTTTTTTATAATCGCTTAAATATTTCATCAGTCTTTTCATAGTTTTCAGTGCTCCTGATATTGATTGATTCGTTTTATTTCCTATATATTACTGTTTTGCGGTTCTGTTTCGTACCGGCACAGCGCAATACTGTATCCCGGGAGCAAATCCGGCTCTTCCCAGGAAATCTCCCTTCCCCGGATGAAGCTTAACCGTTTTTCGCCCCGGGGGCCCTCCCGGAAACTCCCCGGAACCAGACTGATGTCCAGGGCGCCTGCCAGCCCTTCCCCGGTCAGCTTGCCGTAGGCCTCTTTCCTGGCCCACAGCCGGAAAAAAAAGTCCTCCTGCCAGTGCGCCTTCTCCAGCGCCGCCGTCTCCTCCCCGGTGAAAAATCTTCTGGCCAGCCGCATCCTGTCCCGGCATTGGTGCACCTGGATATCCGCCCCCATTTCCCTGTGGGACAGCGCGCACACCACATATTCCCCGGAATGGGAGAGATTAAAGTAAAAAGGGAGATCCCGGAAATAAGGCTTTCCCTTTTCCCCGTACCGGAGCGCCGGTGCCGGGAAATTCCCCTCTTCCAGCCGGTCCAACAGGGCAGAGGCGGAATATTGTTTCCAGGAAGATGTTTTTTCGTCACTCATCTTTCCTTCCGCCTCTCCCGCCGCCAGCCGCAGCAGGAGTCCGGCGCCCAGACATGCGGCCTTTGCCCGGTCTGTCTTCATCCGCGCCGCTCTTTCCCGGCGCCCCTGGTCCGCCCCGGAAAAAGCCCGCTCCAGCAGTGCCTGCCCCTTTTCCCCCTCCGGAAATTCTTTCAGAGAGAGAAGATATTTCAGGGTCACCGGGGCTGCTCCGCCAGCTCCAGATACAGCTCCTCCAGCTGTTTTGCCTCCACGGGACCCGGCGCCTCCGACATCAGACAGGAGGCATCCTTGACCTTGGGGAAGGCAATCACGTCGCGGATATTGTCCGTTCCCGCCAGCAGCATCACAAAGCGCTCCAGTCCAATGGCCAGTCCCGCGTGAGGAGGCACCCCATAGCGGAAAGCATCCAGCAGGAATCCAAACTGTTCATGGGCCTTCTCTCTGGAGAAACCCAGTGCCTCAAACATCCGCTCCTGCACATCGCTCTGGAAAATCCTCACGCTGCCGCCCCCCAGCTCCATGCCGTTGACCACAATATCATAGGCTTTTGCCCGGACCCGGCCCGGATCCGACTCCAGGATCTCCAGATCCTCTTCCATGGGCATGGTGAAGGGATGATGCATGGCCACATAGCGGGCTTCCTCCTCGCTCCACTCAAACTGGGGGAACTCCGTCACCCAGAGGAAATTGTACTGTTTCCTGTCTGCCAGCCCCAGCTGCTTCGCCAGTTCCACCCGCAGCGCCCCCAGCACGGACCACACCAGCTTCAGCCTGTCCGCCGCAAAAAGCAGCAGGTCTCCCGGCTCTCCCGACATGGCATCCGCCAGGTTTTTCAGCTCCTCCCCGGTCATGAACTTTGCAAAAGAAGATTTATAACTGCCATCGGGCAGCACCGCCAGATAGGCCAGGCCTTTCACGCCATACCCTTTTGCAAATTCCACCAAAGCGTCAATTTTCTTCCTGGGCATATCGGCCTGCCCTTTCACATTGATGCCCCTGACGCTGCCGCCGGCTTCCAGTGCGGCGGTGAACACGCCGAAGCCGCATCCCCTGACGGTTTCCGACACATCCGTCAGTTCCATGCCGAAACGGGTATCCGGCTTGTCGGAGCCGAAGCGGTTCATGGCTTCCTCCCATGTCATTCTTTTCAGGGGAAGCGGTATCTCAAGCCCCGCCGTCTCCCTGCAGACCCTGGCCACCATTCTCTCCGTCACATCCAGCACATCCTCCATGTCCACAAAGGACATTTCCAGGTCGATCTGGGTAAATTCCGGCTGTCTGTCCGCCCGCAGATCCTCATCCCTGAAGCATCTTGCAATCTGAAAATACCGGTCATATCCGGAACACATCAGCAGCTGTTTGAAAATCTGGGGCGACTGGGGCAGGGCGTAGAAACATCCCTGGTGAATCCGGCTGGGCACCAGATAATCCCTGGCCCCTTCCGGGGTGGATTTGTTTAATATGGGGGTTTCGATCTCCAGGAAGCCCTCTTCCTTTAAAAAGGCATGGACAGCCGCGGTCATCCGGCTCCGGAGCATCAGATTTTTCTGGAGATCCGGCCTGCGCAGATCCAGATAACGATATTTCAGACGCAATTCTTCTTTTGTCCGTGAATCCGCTTCAATGGGAAAAGGCGGGGTATCCGACTCGGACAGAATCCGGATCTCCTCTGCCCGGATTTCGATTTCCCCTGTGGCAAGATGCTCGTTCACCGCACCCGCGCGCTTTTCCACCCGGCCCGTCACGGCCGCCACAAACTCGCTGCGCAGCTTTTCCGCCTTGGCGAAATTCTCCTGGCCGCAGTCCGCCTCCTCAAAAATAATCTGCAGGACACCTGCCCTGTCCCGCAGATCCACGAAGATGATACCGCCCTTGTTGCGCTGTTTCTGCACCCAGCCCATGACGGTGACCCTCTCCCCAATATTTGCCGCGGAAAGCTCCCCGCAGCGGTGTGTCCTTTTCAAACCTCTCATTGACTCTGCCATTTTTAACTCCATTTCTTCGCGGCCTTTTTGCGCATGTCAAGTTTGTGGATACCGCGCAGACACAAACTTGGGATTGAAAATTTTTAATTTTCAATCTCATACCTCCGTGTGCGCTTCGGCGCACATACCAATCAAAATTTTTACTCCCTAATTTTTCAGGGCATCCCTGTAAAATTCCTCAAATTCCCCATATCCTTCTGCCGTCAGCTGGTCTTTCTGGAATTTCTTATTCCGGTTCATGCGGGTCACAAGCACCTGAATGCCCGTCTCCCGCTCTGCCTGGGCCCTGGCAATCACTTCGCACAGCGCGTTCCCTTCCACGCCTTTTTCCACCAGATACGCCTTCTTTTTCGGTCTGTCCGGCACCTGGAACCCGCTTTCCAGAAGCAGCATGATAATCCGTTCAAACCCGATGGAAAATCCGCAGGCAGGCACCTCTTTTCCGGTGAATTTGCCCACCATACCGTCGTACCTGCCGCCGCCGGCGCAGCTGCCGCCAAACTCAGGCATGGCGATCTCGAAAATCGTTCCTGTGTAATAGGACATGCCCCGTACCAGCGTGGCGTCAAAAACCATCTCAAACCCAGCGGCCTTTGTGGCCCGGACACTGTCAATGATTTCCCGGAGATTGTCCGTCACATCCTTTTCCAGCACATCCTGCAGTGCCTCTGCCAGATAATCCACCCCGTTCTGCGCCTGTGCCAGTTTTTCATACAAATTCAGATACTTTGACACGGTTTCCCGTTCAAATCCATTCTCCAGAAGCTCAGCTTCCACACCATCCATGCCGATCTTGTCCATCTTGTCCAGTGTAATAAACACACTGTCACAGGATTCTTCCGGAAATCCGCTGTACACCGCCATGGCCTTTAAAATCCGGCGGTCATTGATCCGGATCTCAAAGCCCCCGAACCCCAGCCGCACCAGCGTGGTACTGGTGGCAAGTATCAGCTCGATCTCCGCCAGATTGGAAGGTTCCCCCAGTATATCAATGTCGCACTGCATAAACTGGCGGTAACGTCCCCTCTGGGGCCTGTCTGCCCGCCACACATTGCCCATCTGCAGCGCCTTGAACGGGGAGGGCAGCTGGGCCGCATTGTTGGCATAATACCTTGCCAGGGGCACCGTCAGGTCATAACGCAGCCCCGAATCCACCAGATCTTCCTCCGCCCCGGCAGTCTCCAGGTTCAGCTTGGCCCCTCTCTTCAAAATTTTAAAAATCAGCTTTTCATTGTCACCGCCCTGCTTGTTGGTCAGGTTGGCAATGTTCTCCACACAAGGAGTTTCCATCGGCATAAAACCGAATTTTCCGTAAGTATCCCGGATCACGCTCATGACATAATTCCGGATCTCCATCTCCTCCGGCAGAATGTCCTTCATCCCTACTGTGGGTTTCTTACTCAATGCCATGTCCTCTTCTCCTTCTCTCCATTCCATATATATCCCGGGCCATCCTTTTGGGGACGGCTCCCCCGCAAAACGTCCATTTACCGGCCTCACTCTAATCCCTCTGGAAAAGATCCCTTGTATATACTTTGTCCTTCACTTTCTCCAGACATTTGTCATACCGGTTTGCGATAATGCAGTCAGATCTTTCCAGAAACTCCTCCAGTCTGTTCACAATCTGACTTCCGAAAAAGGTGCCGCCATCCTCCAGGGACGGCTCATAAATGATAATATTCGCCCCTTTTCCCTTGATCCGCTTCATGACGCCCTGAATGGAACTCTGCCGGAAATTGTCACTGTTGCTCTTCATGGTCAGCCGGTAAACCCCAATGGTGGTATCCCGCTCCAGCGCCCGGTTGTAATCCATCCTCCCGGAATAGGAATAATATCCCGCCTTCTTCAGTACCTGGTCCGCCACAAATTCCTTTCTGGTGCGGTTGGATTCCACAATGGCCTCAATCAGGTTCTCCGGCACATCATTATAATTGGCCAGAAGCTGTTTTGTATCCTTGGGCAGGCAGTATCCCCCGTACCCGAAAGACGGATTGTTATAATGATTGCCGATTCTGGGGTCCAGA
The DNA here is from genome assembly GCA_910577185.1 of uncultured Acetatifactor sp. GTDB lineage: Bacteria > Bacillota > Clostridia > Lachnospirales > Lachnospiraceae > Acetatifactor. Next base: position 7,347 of record CAJTLR010000066.1, on the reverse strand, counting down.
CACACGCCCTCGATGATCTGCCTTGTGCTCAGGCCCTTCACCTCCGCGTAAGTGTCCAGCTCATTGAAAAAGCTCACCCGCAGGGCCAGATAAGTGTTGGCAAACAATTTCACGGCCTCCGCCTCCGTGGAACCCATCAGAAGAACCGGG
>CAJTLR010000066.1:0-7187 GCA_910577185.1 uncultured Acetatifactor sp. | reverse complement strand
TCCCGCTCCCGGGAAGCAGCCGCCAGCAAATTCCCGAACACTTCTGCCCTTTCCCTTGTTTCGCGGCGGTTCAGATCATAGCCCACAATGATTCTGGACGGATGCAGATTGTCGTACAGGGCCTTTGTCTCCCGCAGAAATTCCGGGCTGAACAGAATCCTGTCCGTCCGGTATTTCTGATTCAGAGAGACCGTATAGCCCACCGGAACAGTGGACTTGACCACAATCACCGCCCGGCTGTCTGTCTCAAGCACCTGCCGCACCACGCTCTCCACCGCCGACGTGTCAAAATAATTGCTCCCCGGATCATAATTAGTAGGCGTGGCCACAATAATGAAATCCGCATCCCTGTAAGAACCTTCCGCATCCGTTGTGGCTGTCAGATGCAGTGTTTTCTCCCGCAGATACTCTTCGATCTCCTTGTCCTGGATCGGCGAGACTCTTTCGTTGATCAGTTTTACCTTTTCCGGAAGAATGTCCACTGCCGTCACTTCATTCTCCTGGGCCAGAAGAACCGCCAGAGACATCCCCACATAACCGGTACCAACCACCGTAATCTTCATTTTCCTATTCCCTCTCCTGTAATAATATTTTTTCTTCCTCCCTGCGGCATTTCTTCAAAAAGGAAACCAGTTCTTCCCCCGGCATGGGTTTTGCATAATAATATCCCTGGATGCGGTCCAGATTGCGTTCATAAGCGCTCTTCACCTGGTTTTCCGTCTCCACGCCCTCAGCCACCACCACATAATCATTTTCATGCATAATGTCCGTCAGTAATCCAATGGTCCTCTGGCCCTTCTCCGAGTCGATCATCATCCTGATCAGGGACTGGTCAAACTTGATGACTTCAAAAGGAAGGGACAGCATGCTGGAGAGATTGGAATACCCTGTGCCGAAATCGTCCATATAAAAATGAACCCCTTCTCCGGACAGATATTCCATCACCTTCCGCACTTCCGCAAAATCTTCCGTTATGGTCCTCTCCGTAATCTCAATCCGCAGCCGGGATCCGTCCACTCCGTATTTTTTCAGATTCTTCTCCACACGCCAGATAAAAGTGGGATCCAGGATCTGCTGGCCCGTCATATTGACTGATATGGTCATTAGTGGCAGGCCCGGATGTTCCCCCAGAAATTCACAGACTTTTTCCAGCATAATCCAGCTGATTCCATCGATCAGTCCGTTGTCCTCTGCCATGGGAATGAATTCCCCCGGCGACAGAAACGAACCATCCCGGGCAACAAGCCGGATCAGGGACTCCGCCGAAGTGAATCTTTTCCTGGCGCAGTCGTAGATTGGCTGGTAATACGCCTGGAAAGTCTTGTTCTCCACTGCGTACCTGACCTCGTTTAAAACATATCTTCTGTGCAGCATATCTGCATTCAGTTCATCATTGAAGAAAAGGATTCCCTTTCTCTCCCTGGCCAGGAACACATTCACTCCATGATTCATTTTCTCCAGCAAATCATTTTCCGTATCCTTTGGCTCCAGAAAAAAGTGAATCAGATATACCTTTGCCAGGACCTCATGTTTTTGACCCTCACAGTCAATATTCCAGACATCCTGAAAGCGGGCCCGTATCTGCTCCAGCAGACTTTCCGCCTCCTGCCGGGTGCATTCCGGCCCCAGCAGCACAAAGCGCGAGTTATTGGTCCTGTATGCCGTATAATCTTCCTTCAGTTCCCTCAGATAACTGCCGATATCCTCCAGCAGTTCATTTCCCACCTGAATATTATATTTCCGGTTAATCCGTTTCAGCTGCAGCAGCTGGATAAAAACCACATGTGCATGGATACCCTTCAGAAGCTTATCCCTGGCGTCCTGAAAAAAAGTTTTCCAGTCCCGCAGCCCCGTCATTGCATCATATGTAATTTCGCCTGAACCATGATTTGTCATTGTATCCCTCCTGTGCCCCTGTCTGTTATGTCACTCTGCCCCGGACAATCCTTCCAGCGCCTGCCTGGCCTCCCTGACTTTCTGTCCGGAGGTTCGGAAAATCCGGTACTCTCCCAGTCCGGGCACTCCCATGGAGACACCCTCCTTCCGATATGTCATGGTGGAATCCAGCACTTCCTTTCCGGACATATGATAACTTGTAACTCCCGTGGCAGGCGCCAGGAGTTTTATGGTTTGTGCGTCCACGCCTCCTCCGGCCATGATGTCCACCTGCCCGCCGCCGGATTTCACAAGGCCGGCCAGCAGCTCCATCCCCTCCGAACAGCTTTCTTTCTGGCCTGAGGTGAGGATGGTCCCTATCCCCGTTTCTTTTGCCTGTTCCAGCGCCCGGTAGGGGTCCCTGCACATGTCAAAAGCCCGGTGGAGCGTCACATTCATGTCCCCGGCCAGGCTTTTCAGCCGCTTCATTCTCTCCTGGTCCAGGGAGCCGTCCGGCAGAAGACAGCCCACTACCACACCGTCCGCTCCCAGCTTCCGGTACAGTTCCACGCTGCGGGAAATGATCTCAAACTCATAGTCTGTATACAGAAAATCCCCGTACCTGGGCCGTATCAGCACATGAATCCTGGTGTCCGTCAATTCCCTTACTTTCTCATATAAACTTACATCCGGTGTGATCCCGCCTATGACCAGTCCGGCGCACAGTTCCAGTCTGTCCGCTCCTCCCGAAACCGCGGCCAGGGCCGATTCCGCCGAATCCACACATACTTCCAGAATATATTTTCCCAATCCAAAACCTCCCTGAAAACCAGATTCCCCCTCTTTAACGGTTCCAATTCCGTAAACTACCTATATCATACATTATTTTATAAATTATGGCAATTACTTTAGAAAAAGCCTTTTCAGTAAAGTACAGTAAAGTATGAAGAAACCTCCCCTGCATTTCGTCCCCCGGAACACACATTTCGTCCCCCGATCCCCTGTTTTGCGAACCACATGATATAATGACCTTATTCATGAAAGGAAGCGGCCGTATGGCCATCCGTATCATGATTGGATCTGCAATCATGATATAATGACCTTATTCACGAAAGGAAGCGGCCCTATGGCCATCCGTATCATGATTGGATCTGCAATCATGATATAATGACCTTATTCGCGAAAGAAAGCGGCCCTATGGCCATCCCCCAAGACACAGAACAAAATAAAGGAGAAGAAACATGTCTGCAAAACAGAAAGAAACGCCCCAAAAACCAAAATACAACATGTGGCAATGTGCCTGGTTCATGATCCGGCTGGCCGTGCGGGAACAGGAGAAAAAAATACTGGTTATGAACATCAGCACCGTTCTGATCCAGATCTCCTCCGATCTGCTAAACCTGGCCATCACTCCTGCCCTCCTGGGAGCGGTGGAATTCAAATCGCCCCTGGGAAATCTGTTTTTCCTCATCTGCGGATTTGTGCTTTTATCCATGCTGCTGAGTTCTGCCTCCACCTACATCAGCTATAACATTGTCTACGCAAAAGTAACCGTCCGCTCTGTACTCCTGACAATGCTGAACAACAAATCAGCGACCACTTCTTATCCGAATATCGACAACGAGCAGTTCATAAAAATGAGGTCCAAAGCAATGGATTCCGTCAACTGCAATGATGCCGCCGGAGAAGCCATATGGAACACCATGACAACCCTGCTGAAAAATGTACTGGGATTCCTGATTTACCTTACCATGCTCAGCTCCGTGAATCCCCTGCTGATTCTGGTCATCACCGCCACCACGCTGCTGGGGTACTTTATCAACAAGCCCCTGAGCGAATACGGTTATCGCCACCGGGACGAAGAGGGGAGATACACCAACACCATGTGGTACTACCTCACATGCGCGGAGAGCTCCAAACTGGCAAAGGACATCCGTCTGTTCGGCATGCGCCCCTGGCTGGAGGATCTCTACACAAAAACCCTGGCAGCCTACCGCGCCCTGCAGACCAGGGCCCAGAACACCTACATCTGGGGCAGAATCGCCGACCTGGTGCTGGCCTTCCTGCGCAACGGCTTTGTCTATGCCTATCTGATCAGACTGATGCTGCAGGGTGACTTAAGCGTGTCCCTTTTCCTGCTGTATTTTACGGCTGCCGGAAATTTCTCCGGCTGGGTATCCGGCATCCTGGACAGTCTGCTCACCATGTACAAACAGAGTCTGGAACTGTCCAATATCTGGGAATTTCTGGAATTTCCGGAATCTTTCCGCTTTGAAGAAGGCGAACCGCTTGTTCCGGATCCCGAAAAAAAATATGAACTCCGCATGGAAAACGTCTCCTTCCGCTATCCCGCCGCCGGAAAAGACACCCTCTCCCACATCAGCCTGGTTCTTCATCCCGGTGAAAAACTTGCCGTAGTGGGTTTAAACGGCGCCGGCAAGACCACGCTGATCAAGCTGCTGTGCGGTTTCCTTGACCCCACGGAAGGAAAAGTCCTTCTGGACGGCAGGGATATCCGGGATTACAACCGCAGGGATTATTACAAAATGTTTTCCGCAGTGTTTCAGAATTTCAGTCTTCTTGCCACCACAATTGCCGCCAATGTGGCGCAGACGGAAACCGGAATCCAAATGTCCCGGGTAAAAAACTGCATCGCCAAAGCAGGACTGACGGAAAAAATCGAGTCTCTTCCCGGACAATATGAGGAAAAGCTGAACCGGGACATACACGAGGATGCGGTCATGCTCTCCGGCGGAGAGACCCAGCGGCTGATGCTGGCCAGGGCACTTTACAAAAATGCCCCTTTTGTCATGCTGGATGAACCCACTGCGGCACTGGATCCCATAGCGGAGGCCGATATGTACAACAAGTACCACGAAATGACAATGGGACGTTCTTCCGTGTACATCTCCCATCGTCTGGCCTCCACCCGTTTCTGCGACCGCATCATCCTGATCGAGGACGGTCAGGTCACGGAAGAGGGCACCCATGAAGAGCTGATGGCGCAGAAAGGACACTATGCGGAGCTTTTTGAAGTACAGAGCAAATATTACAGAAAAGAGGTAGACACAAATCATGAAGCGTAATAGTGATAAAAAATTATCATCCTGGGGCGAAACCTGGTCCGTATCTGCGAGACTGGTCGGGATGTTATACACACAGCGCCCCGGAATACTTGTTTCCCGCCTTCTGAAAAGCCTGTGGGGTTCCCTGACCCCCTATGCGGGCATTCTGTTGTCCGCCATGATCATAGAAGAACTGGCCGGCAGCCGCGATCCCGGAAAACTTCTTTTCCTGGTTCTGGTATCCTTAAGTTCTGCGGCGCTGATTTCCCTCACCGGTGCCCTCATCGACCGTTTTTATAACATTGAAAATGCCGACTACTTTTACTATGTCCGCAAAATGCTGGGCGACAAAATGATGGATATGGATTTCTGTATTGAGGACGAGACAGAAACCAGAAACCACCTTTCCACCATTCTGCAGAACACCAATGGCGGTGGATGGGGCATGCATAAGTTCTTCTACCTGCTTGACCGGATGCTCTCCGACCTGTTCACCCTTCTGGGCGGAATCGCCCTGACCGTGACGCTTTTTACCAGCCGGGTGCCTGACAGTGCCGTTGACATGGCTTTTCTGAACAGTCCTCTGTTTTTACTTTTGATCCTGGCAGTCATGCTGGCAGTGATTATTGTATCCCCCATGCTTTCCAATAAGGCCGAAAGCTATTTTGCACTGAATTCCAATGTTCATAATCTGGGAAACCGCCTGTTCGGCCATTACGGCTTTCTGGGACATTTTAATGAAAATGCCGCGGACATGCGCATGTACCGCCAGGACATTTTGTGCTGGAAATATAGCAGTGACAAAGAGAGTACCTTCCAGAGCAAAGGATATTTTTCAAAGCTGGCCCGGGGACCCGTGGGATTCTATGCGGCGGCTTCCTCTGCGGTGTCCGTGCTCCTCACCGGCGCCATCTACGTGTTTGTCTGTCTGAAAGCCTGGGCCGGGGCATTCGGTGTGGGCATGATGACCCAGTACATCAGCTCCATCATCCGTTTTACCCAGGGGCTTTCCTCCCTGATCACCGACACCGGACAGCTCCGCATAAACAATTCCTTTGTGAAATATATTTTTGATTTTCTGGATAAGCCTAATGTAATGTACCTGGGAAGCATGACTGTGGAAAAACGAAATGACAGACAATACGAAGTGGAATTCCGTGACGTGTCCTTCCGGTATCCCGGCAGTGAGCAATATGCCCTGCGCCATGTAAACAGAAAATTCCATGTGGGGCAGCGTCTGGCAGTGGTGGGCCCCAACGGCAGCGGAAAGACCACGTTTATCAAGCTCCTCTGCCGCCTGTATGATCCCACGGAAGGCGTCATTTTATTAAACGGCTTTGACATCCGTAAATACAATTATCAGGAGTACCTTTCCCTTTTCTCCATGGTATTCCAGGACTTTGCCCTACCCACCCTGCCCCTGGGTGAAAATGTGGCGGCATCCGCCGGTTATGACCGTGAACTTGCAAAATCCTGCCTGGTAAAGGCCGGTTTCGGTGCCAGGCTGGAAGAACTGCCCGACGGCCTGGACACATATATTACAAAAAACCTGGAGCCGGAAGGTGTGGATATGTCCGGGGGAGAGCGTCAGAAAATCGCCCTGGCCAGGGCCCTTTACAAGGACTCCCCCTTCATTGTGCTGGATGAGCCCACCGCCGCCCTGGACCCCATGGCGGAGGCGGAAATTTACAGCAAATTCAATGAAATTATAGAGGATAAGACGGCCATCTATATCAGCCACCGGCTGTCTTCCTGCAAATTCTGCGATGAAATTCTGGTTTTTGACAAAGGAAACATCATCCAGCAGGGCAGTCACGAGAACCTGGTGGCCGATTCGGAAGGAAAATATTATGAACTCTGGCATGCCCAGGCACAGTACTATGACCCGGAACAGACCGCTTAAACAAACGCACCGTCGGAAAACGCTACAGAATCAGCTGGTTTTCCCTGCGGCCGCTGCAGGCTTTTTTCATCTTCATGCCAACGGCGGCCAGAAGGACAGGGCTGATGCCGCGCGCCTTCCCGGGGCAGACGGCAATGCAGCGCATACAGGAAATACACTTTGCGGCATCCGTTTCGGAGGGCGTGTCAGACGGAATGGCGCCCACTGGGCATTTTTCCGCGCAAAGCCCGCAGCGAACGCAGTTCTTCCCCGCCCGGGGCTTCAGCGGCACGCCGCCGAATTCCCGGTAGGGGCGGTTTCCCGGAAGGGTGAGGGGGTTCCGGCCTGACGGGGAATCTAATTTT
>CAJTLR010000065.1:4679-20419 GCA_910577185.1 uncultured Acetatifactor sp. | reverse complement strand
GACTGGAGTTCAGACGTGTGCTCTTCCGATCTGGAGCATTTTTTGTTCTGAGAAAATGGAAATGGAATCCCATTTTGGTGATGCTGCTCTGCGGAGTCCTGAACCTGGGGATTCACCTGATCAGCCCACAATAGCTTCGCAGATAAATACAACAATACAGCACAATGCGGCAATGCCTACCATATTGACGCCCTTCCACGCTGCGATGATTCCCACCGCCAGCGCAAGAATCCCTGCCAGGGGGATCTGGGGGGCGGTAATTATGGCGGGGAATGTCATGACGGCAAGTGTCACATAGGGCACATAGTAGAGAAAGGAGCGCAGGAAAGGATTTTTGATTTTCCTGCGTATCAGGGTCAGCGGAAGTACCCGGATGAGACAGGATACCGCTGCCGCCACAAGTATGTATAAATAAATATTATGTTTCATATGGACATCCCTTTCCTATTTTATGGTTTCCTCTTTCAATGGAAAGACAGCGGCGGCTCCGCCGGCGATCAGCAGTGTCAGGATACTGATTTTCATGCTGTCGGATATACCGTCAAACAAGCGGACTTTCGATACCAGGAAGCTTGCCAGAAAGCTCACAAGGATGACAATGAGGATGGGTTTTTCCTTTTTGGCGGCGGGGATTATAATGGCCACAAACATTCCGTATAACGCCACACTCAGGGCGCTGACTGCGGAAGCCGGAAGAACATTGCCGGCCACGATACCCATGGAAGTGCCGGCTGCCCAGCATGGAAGTGCAATTGTCATGGCGCCGTAAGTGTAAAAGGGATTCAGGTCTCCGGGTTTGCCCACGCTGATTCCGAAGATTTCGTCCGTGATGCCAAAGCCTGTCAGAAGCCGGTGGGGATACGGGGTATCCGGGGAAAACTTCTGGCTCAGGGCACAGCTCATCAGCAGGTAACGGATGTTGGCCACCAGTATGACAAATGCCATCTCAAAATAGGGTGCATTTGCCATGATGACTGTAAATTCCGCGTATTCTCCTGCGGAGGCATGGTTTAAGATGCCGGACAGAAAGCCCTGAAAAGGATTTAGCCCCGCTTTTTTTGCCACAATTCCCAGTGAAAAGGCCACGGCAAAATAACCCAGGGCAATGGGAATGCCATCGTGCATTCCGTTGACAAAAGATTTTTTATTCTGAATCATGATTTCTTCCTCGGCAGTTTCGGCAGGTCAGCGATGCCTGCCGCTTCTCTGTGACAGATATTTGACTTGTCCAAACGGGTAACGTTTCTCCCAACATTCACGATTGTAGCATTATCGGGGAGGGTTTTCAAGGAAAACAACAGAAAATTCTGCATTTGCCTTACACAGGAGGGAATGGGAAACCATCCGGATCTTTCGGACAGGGCGCTGTGTTTCCGGGACTTTGTGGGACATCGGAACCTGATGTATGATAATAACGGACACGGAACCCATGTGTGCGGAATTCTGTGCGGAAGCGGCCATCTTTCCGCAGGACGTTATAGGGGAATGGCGCCGGGGGCCAGGCTGGTGGTGGGAAAAGTGCTGGATGAAAAGGGCGAGGGCTCCACGGAGACCATGCTGGAAGGAATAGAGTGGGTTTTAGAGATAAAACGGAGATACGGAGTCAGAATCCTGAATATTTCCGTGGGAATCGGAACATTGAAGGAGGCTGGAAAAGAACAGCTCCTGCAGAAAAAAATTGATGAATTGTGGCGCAGCGGTGTGCTGGTTGTATGCGCTGCAGGCAACAAGGGGCCGGGAGACGGCACCATCTCTTCCGTGGGAGGAAGCAGTGTGGTGACAGTGGGCTGCTATGACGGGGCTTATGCGGGGAGAAGTAAAATCAAGTGCCAGGCATATTCCGGGAGGGGGATGCCCGGCAGCCTGGTGCGCAAGCCTGACCTGGTGGCCCCGGGGACGGATATTATTTCCTGCAACCTGAACTATAAAAATTTTTACGGCGGGAACCGGAATCCTTATATTGCAAAAAGCGGTACTTCCATGGCCACGCCGGTGGTCTCGGGGGCGGCTGCGATACTCTTCCAGCAGTTCCCCGGCCTGACCAATGAAAAGGGAAAGCAGCGGCTGCAGTTTACGGCGACGGATCTGGGACTGCCGTGGAACCAGCAGGGCTGGGGCATGCTGCATGTGGGGCATCTTCTGGACGGATAGCCGGGAAAGTTTTTGGAAGAAAACATTGACAATACCTCTCTGATTGTATACAATAATACAAGCGTGTAAAAAGGGAGGAGAGGGATATGAGAGAGAACGAAATGTTTCAGAACCGTCCGGTTACCATGAATAAGAACAGCAATCTGCTGCAGATAGAGGAGCATATGTACATCCTGGACGATGTCAGGAAGCCCAATGTATTCCGCAATATGTTTCCTTATTCCGAGATCCCTAAGATTCCTTTCAACGACAGGACTGTGCCCCATAATATGCCCAGGGAAATCTGGATCACGGACACCACGTTCCGGGACGGACAGCAGTCCAGGGCGCCCTATACCACGGAGCAGATTGTGACCATCTATGATTATCTCCACAGGCTGGGCGGAAAAAACGGGATGATCCGCGCCAGCGAATTTTTTCTTTACAGCAAAAAAGACCGGGATGCCGTTTATAAATGTATGGAAAAAGGTTATGCGTTTCCGGAGGTGACAAGCTGGATCCGCGCCAGCAAGGACGATTTCAGGCTGGTGAAGGAGATTGGCATGAAGGAGACCGGTATTCTGGTCAGTTGTTCGGATTACCATATTTTTCTGAAGCTGAAAATGACAAGACGCCAGGCCATGGAACATTACCTGAGCGTGATAAGGGACTGTCTGGAGGAGGGAATCAGCCCCAGATGCCATCTGGAAGATATCACAAGGGCAGATATTTACGGCTATGTGGTACCTTTTTGTGTGGAGCTGATGAAACTGATGGAGACTTACCGGATTCCGGTGAAAATCAGGGCCTGCGATACCATGGGATATGGGGTGAATTATCCGGGTGCGGTGATTCCCAGAAGTGTCCAGGGCATTATTTATGCCATCCACACTCACGCAGGCGTGCCTCATGAACTGATAGAGTGGCATGGACACAATGATTTTTATAAGGCAGTGTCCAATTCCACCACGGCCTGGATTTACGGCTGTTCCGGCGTGAATACTTCCCTGTTCGGAATCGGGGAACGCACGGGCAACACACCCCTTGAGGCCATGGTGTTTGAGTATGCCCAGTTAAAGGGTGACTTAAACGGAATGGACACCACGGTGATCACGGAGCTGGCAGAATACTATGAGAAGGAAATCGGATACAGTATCCCGCCCAGGACGCCTTTTGTGGGCAGGAATTTTAATGTGACCAGGGCAGGGATACACGCAGATGGCCTTTTGAAAAACGAGGAAATCTACAATATCTTTGACACGGAGAAATTCCTGAACAGGCCGGTGCTGTGCGCCATTTCCAACACCTCGGGACTGGCGGGAATCGCCCACTGGCTCAATACCTATTACGGGCTCAAGGGAGAGGCGCAGGTGGAGAAGGGCTCCGAACTGGTGGCAGAGATTAAAAAATGGGTGGACGAAGAGTACGCGGGAGGACGTGTCACCGTGATGACGGACGAGGAGATCGTGGGCTGTGTGGAGCAGGTCTGTCTGAAAAACAATATTGCATTGCCCGGCATGTGACAACAGCCGGGTATAAGAATGTGAAGTGTACTTTAGAATATGCCGGGGGCAGGGGCGGATCAATAGGTTCCGGAAGAGAAAATCCCGGTATGGGAAAATGAGTGAAGGGCTGCCGCAGGCGGCACAAACAGGAGGGTAAGAAAAAGAAAGAGATGGGTAATTACAGTGTAAAGCAGGAAGTGGCAGATAAATACTCCCTGCGGGGCCGCGTATTTCACCGGCTGAGAGATGATATCTTAAACGGCAGGTACGCGGAGCATGAAGAATTGAGGGAAGTGACAATCGGGGAAGAGATGGGCGTCAGCCGAACCCCGGTGAGGGAGGCGTTCCGGCAGCTGGAACTGGAGGGACTGATACAGATCATTCCCAATAAAGGGGCCTATGTCACCGGCATCACGGAAAAGGATGTGCGGGATATTTATGTCATCCGTTCCCTGCTGGAGGGACTCTGTGCCCGCTGGGCCACGGAGCATATCACAAAAGAACAGATGGAAGAGATGGAGGAGAATGTCTACCTGGCAGAATTCCACGCCAGGAAGGGACATCTGGAGCAGCTGGCGGAGCTGGACAACCGTTTCCATGATATCATGTATGAGGCTTGTGACAGTAAGCTGCTGGAGCACCAGCTGAAGGATTTCCATCAGTATGTGCTGCGGGTGCGCAGGAAGACGCTCTCCAATGTCAACAGGGGGCCAAAGTCCAATGAGGAGCACAAGGAGATTATGGAGGCCATAAAAGATGGCAATGGGGAACTGGCAGGGCAGCTTGCCCATCAGCACATGATCAATGCTTATGACAATATGGTAAAAAACGGCCTGCACGAAATTTTTGAAAAAGAAAACCTGGCCCGGGAGACTACACAGTAGAGGAAGTCGGAAACCGGGGACAGGGATTGTCCGGAAGGGCGCATCCATCCTCCGGAACGCAGGAATATGCGGAACCGGAATTATATAAAAGAAAGCGAGGAAAATGTATGGACAAGATCAGAATGACCACTCCGCTGGTGGAGATGGACGGGGACGAGATGACAAGGATTCTCTGGCAGATGATCAAGGAGGAGCTGCTGCTTCCCTACATAGATCTGAAAACGGAGTATTACGATCTGGGACTGGAGCACAGAAATGCCACAGACGACCAGGTGACGACGGATTCGGCCAATGCCACTTTAAAATACGGCGTGGCAGTGAAATGTGCCACCATCACACCCAACGGCGCCAGAATGAAAGAGTATGATTTAAAGGAAATGTGGAAGAGTCCCAACGGAACCATCCGCGCCATACTGGATGGCACCGTGTTCCGGGCACCCATTCTGATCAAAGGGATTGTCCCGTATGTGGCAAACTGGACAAAGCCCATCACCATTGCCCGCCATGCCTACGGGGATGTCTACAAAAATACGGAGATCAAGGTGCCCGGGGCAGGGAAGGCCGAGCTGGTGTTCACGGCAGAGGATGGCACGGTGACAAGGGAACTGATCCACGAATTCAAAGGACCGGGAATCCTTCAGGGAATCCACAATACGGAAAAATCCATCGGCAGTTTTGCCAGGGCATGTTTCTCGTATGCGGCAGACACAAAGCAGGATCTGTGGTTTTCCACCAAGGATACTATCTCCAAAAAATATGACCATACCTTTAAGGATATTTTCCAGGAAATATACGATGCGGAGTATAAAGAGAAATTTGAGGCTCTGGGCATAGAATATTTTTACACTTTGATTGATGACGCCGTGGCCCGTGTCATCCGTTCCCAGGGAGGGTTTATCTGGGCCTGCAAGAACTATGATGGTGATGTGATGTCAGACATGGTGGCAACGGCCTACGGTGATCTGTCCATGATGACTTCCGTGCTGGTATCCCCGGGCGGTGTCTATGAATATGAGGCGGCCCACGGCACAGTGCAGCGCCATTACTATAAGCATCTGAAAGGGGAAGAGACCTCCACCAATTCCATTGCCACCATTTTTGCCTGGACGGGAGCACTGAGGAAGAGGGGAGAGCTGGACGGCATAAAGGAGCTTTGTTCCTTTGCGGATAAGCTGGAAGAGGCCTGCATCAAGACTGTGGAGGATGGGAAAATGACAAAGAGCCTTTCCCTGATTTCCACATGTGAAAATCCTGTCATCCTCAACAGCCTCGACTTTATCAAAGCCATCCGGGAAACCCTGGACACCCTGCTGTAAAAGGCATCCGGTCTATTCCGCCAGCGATTCCCAGCGGGCGTAAAGGTTTTCCAGTTCTGCGCGGATGCCCTCCTGTTCTTTGGACAGTTCCAGAAGCTTTGTCATCTGGGTGGCAATGGACGGGTCGGACATCCGGGCGTCGATTTCGGCGCTTCTGTTTTCCATGGATGCGATTTGCTCCTCGCATTTTTTCAGGTCATTCTCCTTTTTCCGGAGTCTGGCCTGTTCTTCTTTCTTGGCTTTCCAGTCCAGTTTGTTTTCGGATTCCTGTTCTGCCTTTCCGGAAAAAGTCTGGGCGGCACCGCCGGAAGAGACGGTCTGCATCATGGTTTCCCGTTTTTCCAGATAATAGTCATAATTGCCCACATAATTTATGAGACGGCTTGCTGTCAGGTCCAGTATGCGATGGGCTGTTTTGTTGATGAAATACCGGTCATGGGAGACGCATAATACCGTTCCTTCATACTTGTTCAGGGCATCCTCCAGAATTTCTTTGGACACAATGTCCAGGTGATTGGTGGGCTCGTCCAGAATCAGGAAATTGGCATTTCCCAGCATCAGCTTTGCCAGCGAGACGCGCCCCCGTTCCCCGCCGCTGAGATCGTCAATGCGCTTGAAGACATCATCCCCGGTAAACAGGAAAGCGGCAAGAAGATTCCGTATTTCCGTGTTTGTCATGGTGGGATGTTCATCCGAAATTTCCTCAAACAGTGTTTTCTCCCCGTGCAGCACATGATGTTCCTGATCATAATAGCCGATCTCTACATTGGTGCCAAGACGAAAGGAACCTTTGTCTGCAGGCAGCATTCCGTTCAGAATCTTCAGCAGAGTGGTTTTCCCGGTTCCGTTGTCGCCGATCACTGCCACATGTTCCCCGCGTTTCAGCTCGAAACCCACATGCTCGAACAGCTTAAGGGAGCCGAAGGATTTTGACAGCTCCTCCACAGTCAGCACATCCCCCCCGCTCTGTTTGCGGGGTACAAGCCGGATATGCATATCGGCTTTTGTCTCCGTGGGCTTTTCCAGCACTTCCATCTTTTCCAGCATTTTTTCGCGGCTCTGGGCCCTTTTGATGGATTTTTCCCGGTTGAAGGAACGCAGTTTTTCGATGACTTCCTCCTGGTGCCTGATTTCCCGCTGCTGGTTTAAGTAGGCATTCATGGCTGCGGCGCGCAGCTGTTCTTTTTTGACCGCGTAATCGGAATAATTGCCCTGAAAGGCAGTGGCCTTTGTCTGGTCAATCTCGATAACCTTTGTGGCGATGCGGTTGAGAAAATACCGGTCGTGGGAGACGATGAGGACGGCTCCCTTATAATTGAGCAGATAGGTCTCCAGCCAGGAGATGGAATTCATGTCCAGGTGGTTTGTGGGCTCGTCCAGAATGATCAGGTCCGGTTTCTGGAGCAGAAGTTTTCCCAGGGCAACCCTGGTTTTCTGTCCCCCCGAGAGCGTGGAAACCGCCTTTGTAAACTCATGTTCGGAAAATCCCAGACCTTTCAGCACACCGGTGACTTCACTTTGGTACACATAGCCGCCCCCGCTCTCAAAAGCGTGGGTGAGATTATCATACTGCCTCATGAGGGATTCCAGCGCCGCCCCCTGGGTCCGGTGCATTTCCAGTTCACAGTCCCGGATGCGATGCTCCAGATCCGTCAGGTGCTGTTTCACGGACAGAAGTTCCTCATAAATTGTATTTGCGGTGTCCACCGCGCCGTCCTGGGCAAGATAGCCCAGCGTTTTGTTTTTTGCCAGCGTGACGATACCTTCATCCGGCGGTATTTCCCCCACCAGAATGCGCAGCAGCGTGGTCTTGCCGGCACCGTTGATGCCCACAATGGCAGCTTTTTCATAATCTTCTATATGAAAACTGATATGTTCCAATATTTTGTTTTCCACAAAGGCTTTGCATATATTCTGACAAGACAGTATCATGATGATCAACCTTTCACTCCGGCTCCCGGACCGGGATTTTGTTATCTGTATTTGTACCCGCCATGGATAAGGAAACACACGCCAAACGGAGGGTATTTCTTCTATTTTACTTGGGAATCGGGGAACTGTCAATGTCCGGTTGTGAAGTGGCTGTGACGTTTTTCCTGCCGCCAGGCCCCCGGGGCCATAGAGCCTGAATAACCGCAGGACAAGTTCCCTTTGAAAAAAGTACTGGTTTCAGGGCCAAAGCCTGCCTGGAAATGATTGACAGGAATTTGCCAATTTGTTATGATAAAATAAGTCCATATTCGTGGCATGGAGAGGCCGAATGGCCATCCTATCATGATTGGTTTGAAATCATGATAAAAAAGTCCATATTCATGGCATGGAGAGGCCGAATGGCCATCCTATCATGATTGGTTTGAAATCATGATAAAAAAAGTCCATATTCGTGGCATTATAATGTAAAGCTGACGGTTCGGCCCGGAGTGTGTCTGAAAAATGCTTTCTGTCAGACTGGCATGCGTCAAAGTCAGACACGTTCTGACGCGGAACCGATGCATAAAGGTGCTTTGCGGCACGGGCGGAGGTAATAAAATTGGAAGAAAAGGAAATTTCACAAGCTGTTGTGGGCCGCCTTCCCAGATATTTCCGTTATCTCGGGGAACTCAAAGGCAGGGGAGTGGAACGGGTATCGTCCCAGGACCTGAGCGAGCTGATGAAAGTGACGGCATCCCAGATCAGGCAGGATTTCAATAATTTTGGCGGTTTCGGACAGCAGGGCTATGGCTACAATGTAGAATACCTGTACAATGAAATCGGCAAAATCCTGGGACTGGACAGACAGCATCATTTTATCATAATCGGGGCGGGAAATTTAGGGCGTGCCCTGGGAAATTATCTGAACTTTGAGAGAAGGGGCTTTATTTTCCGCGGTATGTTTGACCAGAAGCCGGAACTGCTGGGCATGGAAGTGCGCGGGGTAAAAGTGATGCCCATGGAGGAGATGGAGGGATTTATCCGTGACAATGACATTGATATTGCGGTGCTGACGATTCCGAAAGCCGGCGCGGTATCAGTGGCGGAAAAACTGGTACAGAACGGAATCCGGGCCATCTGGAATTTTGCCCATGTGGACTTGAATGTACCGGAGGGGATTCAGGTGGAAAATGTCCATCTTTCGGACAGCCTCATGAAATTATCCTATAATATCCGGGAATGGGAGAAAAAGAGATGAGATTTCTGCAGGGGATGCGGAAGAAAGCATGGGAATATACCTTGTGCCATTTGGACCCAGGGAGGCATGGAGGTGCGTACCGCGCCGGGAACATGCGCATAAGGGAACTGAAACAGGGAGGTGTACATAGCAGATGAGACAGAAAGGCAGCGGACGCCAGAAGGAGACTTATGTCCGGGCGCTGGAGGGGAAGAAAATTCCCGTTCTTACTTTGGATAATAAATGGTATCAGCTTTTGACGCAGGAGGCAAGACAGGAAGTGTCCGGCCTGGAAGAACAGCTGAACACGCTTTTGAAGCAGCAGGGCAGGCTGAATAACGAAATAAAGGACATCAAGAGACTGAAAAAGAAGCTGATGGGCGAGATTGTCTCCATGATGGAAGAGGCAGAAGGGGATTCTGACAATGCCCAGAAGACAGAGCAGAACAAGAAGCTGGTGGAAGAATGTAACGAGCGGCTGGAAGCAAGACAGGACGAACTGCTGGATTTGCCCAAGCAGATCGAGGAGGCAAATTTTCAGCTGATGCTGGCCACCATGGACTGCTGTTATGACACCATGAAAGAAAATAAGGAAATGATTCAGGAAACCGAACAGTGGATAACGGAGATCCGTGTGGAACTGAAAAAACGCCTGATCAGGAAGCAGGAGATGGAGCAGCGGAACCAGACCATATATTCTTATATGCATGATGTGTTCGGGGCGGAAGTGATCGATATATTTGACATGCAGCATGATTCGGAAGAAATGGAGGAGCAGTAACCTGCACGGCGCCGGAAGGGGATGCGGAAAGCTTTGGGTCTGTACGATATGACATTTGGGGGAAAGAGGGTTTTATGAAATATCTTGTGTCGGCGGCAGAGATGCGCCTTTATGACAGCAACACCATAGAAAAAATCGGGATTCCGGCATGTGTTCTCATGGAGAGGGCAGCCCTGGCGGCCGCGGAAACTGCATATGCGCATTGCAAAACGGCGGGAGCACATGTGCTTGTCATGGCGGGCATGGGCAATAACGGCGGCGATGCCCTGGCGGCCGCAAGACTTCTGACAGAAAAAGGCTGCAGGGTGGAGGTCTGGTGTGTGGGAGACCGGCAAAAAGCTTCCGTCCAGTGGGTACGCCAGATGGAAATCCTGGAAAAATACCCGGTGGAATTCACGGAGACACCCGGGCGGCAGGAATATGATGTGCTGCTGGACGGCCTGTTCGGCGTGGGACTTTCCCGGGAAGTTTCGGGAGCGTATGCCGGGGCGGTGGAATGTTTCAACCGGCTGCCGGGCTGGAAACTGGCGCTTGACCTGCCCAGCGGTGTGGACTCCGATACGGGAAAAATATGGGGATGTGCCGTGAAGGCGGACGCCACGGTGACTTTCGGTTTCTGCAAAAAGGGACTGGTGATGTATCCCGGATGTGAGGCGGCGGGAGAAATCCTTACGGCGGACATTGGGATTTCGGATCTTGGCTTTTTCGGGCAGGAACCGGAAATGTTTGCCTACGACGAGGAAGTGTCCGTTCTGATGCCGAAACGGGACCCGGGCGGTAACAAGGCTACCTTCGGAAAGCTTCTTCTGACTGCGGGCAGCCTGAACATGGCCGGTGCGGCTGTTCTGGCTGCCAGGGCGGCCTATAGGACCGGCGCGGGGATGGTAAAGGTCATCACGTCGCCGGAAAACCGCAGCATCCTGCAGCAGTCGGTGCCGGAGGCGCTCCTGGGCAATGCGGAGAGCCTGAAAGAATCCCTGGAATGGGCGGACATTCTGGCAATAGGGCCGGGACTCGGAAAAGACAAGGCGGCGCTGTTCTGTCTGGACAAAATGATCCGGGAAGGAAGAAAGCCCCTTCTGGCAGATGCGGACGGCCTGAACCTGCTGGCGCAAAACCGGGAGCTGGGAAATCTGCTGGCGGCCCAGGGGGGAAAAGGCAGGGATATCATACTCACCCCTCATGTAAAAGAACTGGCCGGGCTTCTGGGAAAAAGCACGGCTGAATGTAAGTCAGACCTGCCCTCTGCCGGCAGGGCGCTGGCCCGTGCCTTCCATGCGGTGGTGGCGGCAAAAGACGCAAGGACCTATATCTGCGGGGAAGAAGGGGCTGTCTGCATGAACCTGAACGGTAACAGCGGGATGGCCACGGCGGGAAGCGGGGATGTGCTGGCAGGCATTATCGCCGGTCTCATGGCCCAGGGGATGAGAGGCTTTAACGCGGCATCGGTGGGTGTATATCTCCATGCCAGGGCGGGAGATCTGGCGGCAGCCAGAAAAGGAGAATATGCCTGCATGGCCGGGGATATTGCAGAAAATATTGCCCTTGCGGCACGGCGGGATCAGATTCCCTGGTAGAAAGGTTCTGCCGCGGTTCTTTGCCAAAAGCACGGGCCGGTGCCTGGGGTGTGTCTGAAAGCACTTTTCATACACACCCCAGGCACATTTTGAGAATTTGATTCATATGATAAAGGGGGATTGAATAACTTCCGGAAAACTGGCAAAACTATCCTACAAATGCATAAATTAAAATCCCGCTGCGGGCCGTTTTCCGGCAGGAACGCGCGCCGGCAGGCCCATATGCTTCATGGTACGCGGGAATCAAGATGGATTTGGAGGTAAAATGAGAAGAGGAGATGTTTATTACGCAGATCTGAGACCGGTGATCGGTTCAGAGCAGGGAGGCATCAGGCCTGTACTGATCATACAGAACGATGTCGGAAACAAGCACAGTCCCACGGTCATCTGCGCTGCGATCACCTCTAAGATGAACAAGGCGAAGCTGCCTACCCACATTGAACTGAATGCCACGCTGTATGATATGGATAAGGATTCCGTGGTGCTGCTGGAGCAGCTTCGGACGATTGACAAAAAGCGTCTCAAGGATAAGGTCTGTCATCTGGACGGAGATATTATGAGAAGGGTGAACAGGGCGCTGATGGTCAGCCTGGAACTGGATACATAAGGAAATAGAGGTTCCCGGCGGACAAAAGACAAAGAAACGATTCGGGCCGGTTCTTGACGAACGGGCCTGAAAATGGTATATTTATGAAAGACTGCTGTGAAAGCAGTGAGTAAATTGTTTGGAGGAAAGGATCAAAATGGACGATGGTGGGCCTACTGCCAGTATTATTTTCTATGTAGTGTTACTTTTCATTGACATGTTTTTCTATGGCTTCGGAGCGGCCGTCAGCTCTTTGAACGAAAAAGAAATCGAAAGGAGGGCCGAGGAAGAGAAAGACAGAAAGTCAATCCGCTTGCGGGAAATCATCAGTAATCCTACAGAGTATGAAAATACCGTACAGTTGATCACAACACTGATAAACGTTATCATGGGTGCGGCAAACTTAAGCCTGCTGCTTGGGACACTGTCAAAAGGGCTTGAGATTGTGGCCAGACGCCAGCTGAAGCTGGAAGCGCTGCCGGCAGGCGTGATCGTGGCTGCAGCTGCCGTGCTTGCAACAATATTGCTTTTGTACATAACGCTTACCATAGGGGTTCTCCTGCCGAAAACCGTTGCGGTGAGAAATCCCGGAAAGTGGGCGTATTTATGCGTCACACCGGTATTTGTGGTAACAAAGTTTTTTTCGCCGTTTACAAAGCTGGTAATTGTGACCACAAAGGGAGTCCTGCGCCTGCTGGGGATTCACGGCAATCCGGGCGATGCGGACGTGACCGAGGAAGAAATCATCAATATGGTAAATGAGGGGCATGAGCAGGGGGTGATTCAGGCCAGTGAAGCAGAGATGATCTCCAATATTTTTGAATTTGGCGACAAGGAAGCCCAGGATATCATGACCCACAGAACCAATGTGGTGGCCATAGACGCGGAAATGACGCTGAAAGAAGCCCTGGATTTTATGATACAGGGCAAAAACAGCCGTTATCCTGTCTATGAGGAGAATATCGACCACATTATCGGTATCCTGCATCTGAAGGATGCCATGCGTTTTCACGCGGAGCCGGGATATCTGGAAAGGCCGCTGAAAGAACTGGAAGGGCTGATGCGCGAGCCGGTCTTTATCCACAGGACCAAGAACATTGACGAACTGTTCCGGGAGATGCAGGCCGGAAAACAGCAGATGGTGGTTGTGGTGGATGAGTACGGACAGACGGACGGACTGGTGGCCATGGAAGATATTCTGGAGGAGATCGTGGGGAATATTCTGGATGAATATGACGAGATCAGTGAGCATATCGAAGAAAAAGGAAATGACGAGTATCTGATCGAAGGCATGACACCGCTGGAGGAACTGGAAGAGCGTTTCGGGATTTCTTTTGAAGATGAGGAATTTGAGACCCTGAACGGTTTCCTGATTTCCAGGATGGATAAAATACCGGAGCCGGACGAACAGTTTGACCTGGATTTTTCCGGTTATCATTTTAAGATTCAGTCCGTGGAAAACAAAATGATCCAGAGCGTGCTTGTGACAAGGCTGCCGGAAGAAGATACGGCCTCTGAGGAGGAAGAAGGAAGAAAGAAGGAGAATTAAAATGTCAGGACATTCAAAATTTGCCAATATCAAGCATAAAAAGGAAAAAAATGACGCGGCTAAGGGAAAGATTTTTACCTTGATTGGAAGAGAAATCGCCGTGGCGGTGAAGGAAGGCGGGCCGGATCCCAACAACAATTTCAAGCTTGCCACAGTGGTAGCCAAGGCAAAGGCCAACAATATGCCGAACGATACCATTGAGAGGGGAATCAAAAAGGCTGCCGGGGATGTGGGCAATGTCAATTATGAATATGTGACGTATGAAGGCTATGGGCCCAACGGCATCGCCATTATTGTGGATGCCCTCACGGACAACAAAAACCGTACCGCGGCCAATGTGAGAAGCGCGTTTACAAAGGGCCAGGGCAATGTGGGAACGCCGGGATGTGTCTCCTTTATGTTTGACAGAAGAGGGCAGATTATCATCGACAAGGAAGAATGTGAGCTGGAAGCGGATGACCTGATGATGATGGCCCTTGACGCAGGTGCGGAAGACTTCAACGAGGAAGAGGACAGCTATGAGGTTCTGACAGATCCCGACCAGTTTGAGGATGTACGCAAGACGCTGGAAGAGGGCGGGATTCCCATGATGAGTGCGGAAGTTACCATGATTCCGCAGAATTATGTGGAACTGACCGATGAAACTGCCGTCAAGAATCTTCAGAAGACACTGGACCTTCTGGATGATGATGATGATGTGCAGGCTGTTTACCATAACTGGGACGAATAAGTCCCGTGAAAGACCGGTCCGCAGAAAGGAATAGTGTATGGAGAAATTGGCAATCGTGGTTCCTTGTTATAATGAGGAGGAGGTACTGAAGCTTGCCTCGGAAGCGCTGCGCGGCGTGCTGGAAGATCTGGTCCGGAAAGAAAAAATCGCTGCAGACAGTTTTGTTTTGTTTGTGGACGACGGAAGCCGTGACCGCACCTGGGAACTGATCGAGGCAGAACATGCCGCATATCCTTCCAGGGTGAACGGCGTCAAGCTTGCAGGCAATGTGGGGCATCAGTTTGCGCTGACAGCAGGGCTGATTACCGCCATGGACAGGAGCGACGTAACCATTTCCATTGATGCGGATCTGCAGGACGATATATCTGTCATCGAGGAAATGATTGACAAATTCCACGGCGGCAGCGACATTGTGTACGGTGTCAGGAAGGAAAGGAAGACAGATACTTTTTTCAAACGCACTTCCGCCCAGGCTTTTTATAAACTCATGGGACTTATGGGAGTAAAAACCGTGTATAATCATGCGGATTTCCGTCTGATGTCAAAGCGCGCCGTGCAGGAGTTTTCAAAATACAAGGAAACCAATCTCTTCCTGCGGGGAATGATGCCCCTGATCGGCTATCAGACAGACTGTGTCTATTATGACAGGAAGGAACGCGCGGCGGGAGAGTCCAAATATCCCCTGAAGAAAATGCTGGCCCTGGCCTTTAACGGCATTTCTTCTTTCAGCGTCAAACCTATCAGCATGATACTGGGAATGGGGATGTTTATCATTTTCATATCCCTGCTTGCACTGGTGTACGCACTGTTTTCCTATTTTACCGGTCATGTGGTGGCAGGGTGGACTTCGCTGATTCTGTCCATATGGTTTCTGGGTGGACTGCAGCTGCTTGCCATCGGCATGGTGGGGCAATATATCGGGAAGATCTATATTGAAGTGAAAAACAGACCGCGCTATAATATTGAGAAAATACTGACCCAGACCCACGGGGAAACCCAGGAGAACCGGAAGGAATGAGATGAGCTGGAAAAAGAATGTCTTTAGTTATGTTGTGTGGCTTGGATACACACTCATGGTCAGCACGGCCCTGGCAGGACTGGGGGGTATGTACTGTGCGGGTCTGGGTCTTGCTTCCGGCTGGGGAATCCTGACTGCCGCGGTTTTTCTTGCCCTGACCGGAGGCGTTGTCTTCCTGCTTCACCGGGCGGGAAGCGGAATGGTTCTTTTTGCGGAAAAAAACAGGAGACTGCTCCTGATTCTGGAGGTTCTTCTGGCGGCGGCGCTGCTGGCGGCCGGTATTCTGCTCCGTATAAACGGAAGCCGGGAAGAAAATTCCGTTTATTTTGAGGCGGCCAAAGTGGCTTCCGGGCAGAGGATTCCCCAGATAGTACACGGGGCGGTTTATTTTTACATTCAGTTGCTTCACGGCTTGTTTCTTCTGCTGGGAAATCAGCCGGCGGCAGGAATCTGGCTTCAGGTGGCGCTGCAGCTTGCGGCGTCTCTGGGGCTGTTTTTTGTACTGAGGAGTCTGGC
>CAJTLR010000065.1:0-4653 GCA_910577185.1 uncultured Acetatifactor sp. | reverse complement strand
GGCCCTGGTTACGCTGGGTTTCTGTATGTGTGCGCCCTTCATGGTACAGAACAGTCTGGCGCTGTCACCGGAAATCCTGTATTTCGCCCTGCTCACCGGGGCGGCAGGCCTGATACTGCCGGCGTCCAGAGGAAAACTGCAGCCGGTGGCATTTCTTTTTATCGGAATACTGTGTACTTTTTGCTGTTATACAGATATTTCCGGCGCGCTGCTATTGGTGCCGGCCCTGGGCATGATTTTCTGTCAAAGGGAAAGTGCTTCCGGCAGGGGAAAGAAAATGGCCGCCGTGCTTCTCTGTCTGGCGGGAATTGTGCTGGGAATCCTGGCATGCATTTTTGTGGACGCGCTTTTGAGCGGAAAATCTTTTCAGGGCGTGATAAACGCATGGCTGAAACTGTATGAACCGGCAGGGTTTCAGGTGCCGTTTACGGCTTCCTCCCAGGGAAGTCTTGCGGAAAGTACGGTTTTGCTGGGGTTCATGGCCTTTGGAATCTTCGGTTTCTGGCGGGACAGGCATAGGGAGCGCATTTCGGTGTGGGTGCTGGGAACTGCCCTTGTGATATTTGCGGGATGTTTCGGAATGTTTACGGAGGAGATGCCGGGATTTGTCTTACTGTACATACTGTTTTCAATTCTGGCAGGCCTGGGCATGGAACAGTGTTTCCGGAAAACGGCGGCAGTAAATGAGGAAGCAGCTCCGGAAGCTGCCGTATCATACAAAACGGAACCCGGGTCTGAACCGGAAGAGGACAATGTCCAAAAACAGGACATGGTGCAAAAACAGGACATGGCCCCAAAGCGGGATAATGTCAAAAAACAGGACATGGCCCAAACACAGGACGCTGGGACATTCATTGACAAAGAGACCGGAAGGGAAATCAAATATATTGAGAACCCCTTGCCCCTGCCCAGAAAACATGTGAAGCGGGAGATGGATTATGCGCTGTCCTCCGTACCGGGAACGGATGATTTTGACTTAAAAGTGTCAGAAGAAGATGATTTTGATATTTAAGAGCGATTTGGGATAAATATGCGGAAAAAGGGAATTCTATCAGGGAGTGCAGGGAATGCGCTCCCTGTTTTAATACAAGGAAGGCATCAGACAAAGATACATTCGGAACTGGAAAACAGAATGTATCCAGGGAAGATGCCCAGAGAAATTCCGGATGAAAGTTTTTTGCAGCCGGAAATTCTCTGCAAGGAAGGCATCAGACAAAGATACATTCGGAACTGGAAAACAGAATGTATCCAGGGAAGATGCCCAGAGAAATTCCGGATGAAAGTTTTTTGCAGCCGGAAATTCTCTGCAAGGGAGGCATCAGACAAAGATACATTCGGAACTGGGAAACAGAATGTATCCAAGGAAGATGCCCAGAGAAATTCCGGATGAAAGTTTTTTACAGCCGGAAATTCTCTGCACGGAAGGCATCAGACAAAGATACATTCGGAACTGGAATAGAAAGGAAAACATGGCTGAAAAGAAGGAAGAAAAGAAAATAGAAAAAGAAGAGCACCAGGACAAACGGATAGAACAGACCGGCCAGGTGACACTGGATGAAAACAGCAAAATAGGCAACATCCACCTGATCTCCATTATAGGGGAAATTGAAGGACATGAAAATTTGTCCAATAATTCCAAGACAACAAAATATGAACATATTCTGCCCAGTCTGGCAGCCATTGAAGACAGCAAGGATATACAGGGGGTTCTGGTACTGCTGAACACCATGGGCGGAGATGTGGAAGCAGGGCTGGCCATCGCGGAGATGATCGCATCCCTTAGCAAACCCACCGTTTCCCTGGTGCTGGGAGGCAGCCATTCCATAGGCGTACCCATTGCCGTAAGTACGGACTACTCCTATATTGTACCCACGGGAACCATGGTAATCCATCCGGTCCGCATGAGCGGTATGGTCATCGGGGTACCCCAGACCTTTGATTATTTCAAACTGATCCAGGACCGGATTACCGGTTTTGTGTGCGGACATTGTAAGATTGACAAGAATACCCTGGAAGAACTGATGACAGAGACCGGGATTCTCACAAAAGATGTGGGAACCATACTGGTGGGCGAGGAAGCGGTGAAACGGGGTATTATAGATGAAGTGGGCGGTATTGACAAGGCCATAGGAAAGCTGCATTCCATGATTCAGGAAGAATAAAAGAGGTGTATCCGTGCCCGGACGGGTATCGATGGCTGCAAATTGGGGCTGTCAGGCTGGTTTTTCAGCAGCCCCACGACTTCCGGCAATTGGAAAATAACAGATAATCTGTTCCATTTTTTCAATATTTACTGTATAATAATGTCAGTTTTCCAGGACAATTTACCAGAAAAGAGTGGAAATAACCTGCAAAATACAAAATATAGAGAACATTAGCAAAAAAAGGAGAGAAACCCATGAAAAAACTTGGTTATGAAGCTGAAAAAATAATGACAGAACGTTTTGGAAAGGATACGGTTATTGCATTGGCGACAGTAGAAAATGGGCTGCCATATGTGCGGTATGTAAATGCCTATTATGAGAATGGGGCATTTTATATTATTACATACGCACTTTCAGACAAAATGAAACATATGGAGAAGAATTCTTCTGTTGCGATAGCCGGAGAGTGGTTCACGGCACACGGAAAGGGTATCAGTTTAGGATATTTTGGAAAGAAGGAAAATCAGGAAATTGCCGGGAAACTGAAAAATGTGTTTTCTGAATGGATTGATAACGGACATAATAATTTTGATGATGAAAACACTATCATTTTGTGTGTGGAATTGACAGATGGACTGCTGCTGTCACATGGAACAAGGTACGAGTTTTAGACTGCATGAGAGCATTGATGATATTATGCCTGACACAAAGGAAAGGAGCGGTATGCCGAAAGTAACGATAAAAGATACAGTATATACCGTGGCGCAGGACAGCTGTCTGGGGAACCTGCTGGCACAGCAGGGATATATCGGGATGCCCTGCGGAGGCCACGGACGCTGTGGAAAATGCCGGGTCAGGGTAGAAGGAAATACGGGCAGTCTTTCCGACAGGGAGAAAAGCCTTCTGACGGCAGCGGAAATTAATAGCGGAATCCGGCTGGCCTGTCTTGCCAGGGTGCAGGAGGACTGCATTGTATTTCCGGAAGAAACAGACTCCGGACAGATTCGCACAGAGGAGACCCTGCCGGATATGAAAAAGAATCCGTCATTTGCTTCCTTTGGCGCTGCAGTGGATATCGGAACCACCACGCTGGCCGCCGGCTTGTATGATGTAAGGGGAAATCTCCTGGCCCGGGCAAGCGGCATGAATCCCCAGGCCGGCTGGGGCGCGGATGTGGTATCACGGATAGAAGCGGATCTGGCAGGCATGGGAACTGCGCTGACTGAAGCGGTTCAAAGCGCCGTAAACGGTCTTCTGGAAGAAATGACCGCCAGTGCGGGTGTTCCGGGGGAAGAAATCGGGGAAATTGTGGTCACTGGCAATACCGTGATGTTACATATGTTTTCCGGCTCCTCCACGGAACCGCTTTCCCATGCGCCATTTCAGGCAAAGCGGCTTTTTGACGAGTCACTGCCGGCCGCGTCGCTTGGGCTGGGCCAGACGGCACCCCGGGCCCGGGTATATCTGCCGCCCTGTGTGTCGGCATTCGTAGGGGCGGATCTTGTGACAGCCCTGCTGGCGTCCGGCATCTGTGCGTCAGACCGGACACAGCTTTTGGCGGACATCGGCACCAATGGGGAGATGGCCCTGGTGCACAAAGGAGAACTTTTGTTTTGCTCCACGGCCGCGGGACCGGCTTTTGAAGGGGCCGGAATTTCCATGGGAATGAACGGCAGAAAAGGGGCCATAGACAAGGTTTCTGTCTGTGGCGGCAAGCTGACAGTTCATGTGTTGGGAGACGGAACCCCCCAGGGCATCTGCGGAAGCGGCGTGGTTGACGCTATCGCATGTCTTCTGGAGACGGGTGTGATGGATGAGACCGGTTACATGGAAGACGAGAAGGCTCTGATCTGTCCACCGGTGAGCATTACCCTGGAGGACGTGCGGAAGGTACAACTGGCAAAAGGCGCCATCCATGCGGGAATCAGGACGCTGCTTCATATAGCCGGCCTGAAAGAGGAGGACGTGGATTCTTTACAGATTGCCGGCGGGTTTGGCAGTTATCTGAATGTGGCAAATGCAGGACGCATTGGCCTGATTCCTGCGGAACTGGTCCCCAGGGTCCGCGTCATCGGAAACGCGGCCCTGACGGGTGCCGCCATGCTTCTGCTGGACAGGGATCTTAGAAAAGTCTGCCAGGAATATGCCGGCTGCGGAAAAGTGGCAGAATTGTCCTCCCATGCTTATTTTGCGGAGGAATACATAGAGAGAATGCTGTTTCCGGTGTAGGGAATGATAATCTGTAACGGACATGTGAAGAGGATAGGGAAAACTTTTGAAAAATGGATGTGTTTTTCTTCACAAAGAGTATCGGCCACATGTATTGTGTGAAAGTGCATTTCAATGAGAATGCAAAGGAGACGAGGTTTATTGTATGTTTGAAAAGATATCATTCCCTGAACATGAATATGAGTCAATTCAAAATTATTTAAATAAACTGGGGTATTGTTATACCACAAGGGTATATAAAGAAATCGGGAAATATAAAGTCGGGGAATTATATACTGCC